>DASZKQ010000144.1:0-1662 GCA_035552835.1 Mycobacterium sp.
GGCATGACGCTGGCAGCAGCGATCTGCGCGGCTTTGGTGGCCCGTGATCGGACCGGGTCCGGGCAGCTGGTGACGACCTCGCTGTATCGGCAGGGTGCCTACACGGTGAGCTTCGACCTGAACACCTATCTGATGACGGGCCAGCCCATCGCCGTGGGACAACGGGAGACGATGGGCAACCCGTGCATGAACAACTACGCCGCAGGCGACGGTCGGCGGTTCTGGATCGTGGGGCTCGAAGCCGACCGACACTGGCCGCCGTTGTGCCGGGCCGTCGGCCGCGCCGACTGGCTGACCGATCCGCGCTTTTCCTCGGCGCGGTCACGCGCCGTCAACGGCGTCGAACTGATTGCCGATTTGGACCAGATCTTTGCCACAAAGCCCCTCGACGAATGGGCGGAGATCTTCGCGAGCGAACCGGCCTTCTTCTGGTCGCCGGTCAACACCATCGAGGATGTTATTGCCGACGAGCAGTTCCACGCCGCGGGCGGCATGGTTGACGTGCCGGATGGGCCAGCTGTTGTGCCCATGGTCGCCACACCGGCGGATTTCCACGGCACGCCGTGGGCGCCGCGCTCGACCGCGCCGGATCTCGGCGCACACACCGACGAGGTTCTCGCCGAGCTGGAGGTACGGCGCACACCTTGAATCGGAGCTTTACAGATTGACGTAAAAGTGTCACGCTGGGTCGGCCGGGACGGATGAGCCCGGAGACCGGTGGGACGTTCGATCTGCTGAAGGGATGCGATGAGGACCTTCGAGGTGGACTTCGAGGAACTACGGCCGCCCGCACGCCACTACGACGGTGCCGCGGTCAAGTATCGTCTCGACGTTGTCGCTTCCAGTCCCGCCGATGTGGTGTGCTCTGTCGGGGGATGGCTGTACGACCGGGTGCGGGCCGGCTGGGAAGTCAACGTGCTGCTACCGCGGCAATGCGATACCCGCCCGTTGCAGATCCTGGGAATGCAAGCATCCGAGCTCGACACGCAGATCCCGGTCGCGAGCACCGGATGCGCGGCGTGCGGCTTGGCGGTCAGCGCAGAGATGTTTGCGTCGGATGAACGAGTTCGGCAGCAGGTGCTCAAGGCGCTGGATCGGTGGATGACGGAAGTCACGCTCTGGCACGAGGATTGGCCGCTGGCCGTCGGACACCGAATGACCACGGTGCAGCACCTTCTCAGCGGTGCCGCCCGCGCCTTCAAGCGTCATGCCCTCACCGCGGCCGGCATTGCCGATACGGTCGGCCCAACCGAGACACTGCGCAGCGACATGAAAGCCTGCCTACCAGTCGATTCCGAGCTGATCCCGGTCGGCTGATGCGGAAGCACTACAGCCACACGCTTGCCTCTACTGTGCGCATCCGATCCGCGTGCCGTTCGAGCCATTCGTCGATCGAATCTCGTTCAGCCAGTTGACCACCGACTACCGCGTGGCAGCAGATGGTGACATGGTGCAACCCGCGTTCGGCCGGGTGCGATAGATTGCCGTCGCGACTGGCTCAGGAGGACGGATGGCGTGCTGCGGTGTCCCAATTGCTGCTGAGGACTGCGACGGAGCCTTCACCGTCGACGCGTCGCGGGTGACTTTCGGGCGCGGTTGCCTGGCGGAGGTGGGTGACAGAGCCAGCGCTCTCGGGTTGCGGCGGGTGGCGTTGTTCTCCGA
>DASZKQ010000145.1:0-3074 GCA_035552835.1 Mycobacterium sp.
GGCACCACCCCCACGGGCGGACCGAGTGGAGACTCAACCTCACAGCTCGCATCCGTTCTGGACTTCGGCCGCAGCCCGCTCTCCCTGCCGACCGATCAGCGGTCGCGGACCGCATCCGCCGCGACCGGAGTGCGCCACGGCAGCCAACAGCCAACCTCGGGTTCCCGCGGACACGACACCGCCCGGGTTTCACGCAAACGGCGCCGGCTCGGGTCGCGTGCCTCCAAGATCCAGTCAGCAGCTCGCGAGCGTGCCTTGAGTCAGGGTGCGAGCGGACAGGCGGCGACGACCGTCACCGAACCGAGCTCACCGCAGCCGGTGTCCACCTCCCCGAGCTACGGCAACGTAAGCGGGGGCCGCGGCACCAGAGTGAGCTCGGCGACTGGCACGAGTGCGTCTGACTCCTCCGGCTCAGCGTCGTTGCCGGCAGGCCCGACGGGTATCGGCTCGGCCGGTGGATGCAACCCCAAATGTTCGTAAGGCACGTCTGGCCGCAGAGAAAGGCGGTATCGCCATACACCGACTGATCAACCATGTCCGCGGCAACCTCGTCGGCTGGGTCGCCTTGTTCGTCGCCCTGGGTGGCACCGGCTACGCCGCGGTCAACATCCCCCGTAACTCGGTCGGCGCCGCCCAGATTCGCAACCGGTCCATCACGCCGGTTAAGTTCAACCCCGCATCGATCGGCGGCAACGTGCGCGCCTGGGCAATCATTCGTGCCAACGCAACCGTGGTCGCCAGCGGCGGCAAGCCCACCGTCAGCGCCGGTGCCGTCCCCGGCTCGTATCAGATCCAGTGGGCGGTGCATCTCCCCCGAACATGCGCAACGGTCGCCAACGTCGATGAGCGCTCACCGGTGGCCGACGAGACCCCCATTAACAATGGCAATGGGATAACCAACGTGATCATCGGCTACGTCAGCAGCGTCAACACGCAGACCGTGCCGAGCGGCGGTGGGAAGAAGGTCTCCGTGACGAGCCTGAACACGTTCAATCAAGCGGGGCAGCCGACGGCGCTGGAGTTCGACGTCGCCATCATCTGCTGAGCGTGGAGGGATACCTGCGATGCCATGCATGATGTCGCCAGCCATCACTCGAGCACTCCTGGCCCTGGGGATCGCTGCGGCTAGTGCGACGGCAAGTGCGGGAGTGGCCGGCGCGGCGACCGACGGGCCCTATCAGGACGTGTACCACGTCAACGGCTGTGCATCCAGCACCGGAGGCATCTTCTCTCCCTCGTCGTACGGAAACATGGCGCCCTTCGACAACTGCCCGTCGGAACTCGACATCGATGCGCCCGGCCCCGGGGCGGGTGATGGCAATAGCGCAAAGTGGGCGGCCATCACCCCGTCGCCCGCGATTCGGATCGTCGGAGTGACCTCGACCGGTGTCGCGGACTGCAATCTGCACCACGACGGTTTCCAGGCTGGCTACTTCTACGGCGATAACGGGGTCAACTACGGCGTTCCCTCGATCACCGTCGACTGCCACGGCGCCATCAACCAGAACGGCTACGCCGGCAGCCTCAACCAGCACATCCAATCCTCGCGCTACCTCGGCTGGCAGGCGTCCTGCACACACAGCACGTGCACCCCGACCGGCGCCGGAATCATCGTGTTCTCAGTCCTCAAGATCATGCTGGAGGCCCAAGAGACCTCGGGGCCAGCGCTGACCGCCGACGCGTCTAACAACCTCTACTACCAGTCAGGCTGGGTGAGAGGCACCTTCCCGACCGACCTGTCAGCGTCTGATCCGTCGGGGGTGTGCTCGATGCAGACGACTGTCAACGGGCGGGCGCTCAGCTCCTACACGGACCCCAGTCCGGACACGTCGCAGTGGACGCAGTGTGCGGGCAGCGCGATCGACGCCAGCGTCAACACCACCGCCTATCCCAACAGAGCGGGCGCGATCGCCCTCGGCTACTCGGCCTCAAATGCCGCCGGCGCGGTCAGTTCCGTCTCGAGGGCGATCAACGTCGACAACATCACCCCGTCGGTCAGCCTCGCCGCCCCGGGCGACACGGTGTCGACGGCGGGCACCCGGAATGTGACGGCCAGCGGCTCGGCGGGGCCCAGCGGCGTGGCGGCGAGCTACTGCTCGGTCGACGGCGGCCCAGTCCAGACGTACCGCGGTGCGAGCGCGCAGATCCCGGTGTCGGGCATCGGCTCACACCAAGTCACCTGCTATGACCGCAACCGGGCCGTGGACTCGAGCGGAGCCACGGCTATCTCCCCGACGCAGACGCTTGACCTATCGATTCGTCAGCCGACGGCGGCGGCGATCACGTTCGCGCGGATCGCCGATGCGCTGCGCTGCCACCCGACGATCGAGACAGTGACAGTCGCAGGGCGGCTGCACCGGGTACGCCGGCACGGCAAGACGGTGCTGGTGCGCGGCCGACCGCGCACCCTGCGCCGACGGGTGCGGGTCTGCCATGCGCGCACGGTCCTGCGCACGGTATCGGTGGTGCTCAAGCGCCACGGCCGGCCGGTGCTGCGCGGCGGCAAGCCCGTCCGGGTCAAGCGACGCGAACGGGTGGTGGTACTCCCACACACCGTCGAGAAGCCCACGCGGACGATCGCGCATGGTAATCACACGACGGTCAGTGGATTCGTGGCTCTCGCAGACGGCACCGCGCTGGCCGGCCAGTCCGTCCAGGTCTTGTCAGCGCCCGATGACAACGCTCCGCGGTTTACGCCGATGGCGACCGTAACCACCAATGCCGACGGAGAGTGGACGGCACGGGTACCGGCCGGGCCCTCGCGGCTGATCGAGGCCGCGTATCACGGGAGCGCCACGACCGAGCCGGCGGTCTCATCGACGGTCACCTTGTCAGTACCCGCGCGGATAGCGTTGTCGGTCACGCCACGGGTGCTGCCATGGGCGGCACAGCTTCGGATCCGCGGGCGCCTGGTTGGCGGCTACGTCCCCGCCGACGGGGTGGCGCTGCGACTGTTGGTCCGTTATCCGGGTGCCACGAGCCGAACGCCGTTGCTGGCGCTACGAACAAATAGCCGGGGGCGATTCGCGTTCACGTGGAGCTATCACGCCGGGCGCGGGATCGCCACGTACCCA
>DASZKQ010000146.1:0-5994 GCA_035552835.1 Mycobacterium sp.
TGGTCGATCAGACTTACAAACTCACCGGTACCGCTGTCGGCTTCAACACCGAGCATCCGTTTGCAAGGACCAGAAACAGCTTCAATATCAAGGTCGCTTGCTAGCGAGTAACATCTGGCGGGCCGGGCAGTTCCTGAGAATGGTTTCTTGGCACCGCTAACCATCATTGATGCTGCCGCACAATGAAATCCTTCCCCGCTCCGGGAAGGCCTTTTCGGCGCGACAGCGGGCGACCCCTCACGCTCACGCCGAGATCGGCATAGCGTAATTCGACAGCTCTTAAGGCGTCCGAGCCCAGAAATCGTCGCACGCCCGGCCGGCTTGTTGCTCGAGTTAGCCCGCGCCACGCTCGCGGATGTGTTGACCGCGCGAGTCGTGATCGAACCCGCCGCGGCCACACTACTCACCGAACGCGGAATCGACAACGCGCACAACGAACTTGGCGGCATCGTAGGCGAGATGCCTCAGACCTTGGCGGACGGCGACCTGGCGCGCGCGTCGGCAAACCTGCATCGCCGGCTGGTCGAACTATCGGGCAACGTGACCCTCGGCGTAGTCGCAGGGATGCTGCACGAAATCTCCATGCGGCATGTCAGCGCGGCGATGGTCGGTGCGCACAAAGCGATGCCGAAGGCGAAGGCTGACAAAGCCCGCGGCGGCGTCGAGGCAGAAGCCCACTGGCGCAGGCACTTGGAAAACTCTGCCGCCGAGTTGCTCAAAGCCTCCGAGAAGACAAGAGTCCGCGACGTGATGGACTGATTCATTCCTCGCGCCATGGGCTCGCCGACCGAACATGCCGATGTGAACAGCCGCCTATTCCGCGAATCACCTAATGGCCGCCGACAAGTCACCCGACATCGCGCCAAGTTGCGGGCCCCATGTCGACCAACCGTGGTCCCCGTTGGCCGGAAGGTCGAAGTGGGCGTTGCTGCCGCCGACCTCCTTAAACTGGGCAAGGAGCGAACGATTGGTTCCCTGCGCCTCATCGGCGTAACCGATCATCGCAGCCGGGTCACTGGCAGTCAGCGTTTGCGGACAAAAGATCCACACCCGGGTGTTGTTGTTCACTAAATTCGCGACATGCACGTAGGGGTCGTGCCACTTCCACCGGCCCAGTTGAGCGGCGCCCCACATGGCTTGCGTGTTGACGCCTCCGTAACGCATCATGCCTTCGGTGATCGCCCCGTTGACTGCGGTACTCGACGGGTATACGAAGCCCGACATCGAACCCGCGTAGCGGAACCGGTCCGGATGGAACTCCGCCATCATCAACGCGCCGGTGCCCCCCTGTGCCGCCCCGACGACCGCATGCCCACCGGGCGCCAGGCCTTTGTTCGCGGCCAACCAGTCCGGCAATTCGCGCGACAAAAACGTCTCCCACTGGCGACTGCCGTCCTGTTCCCAGTCGGTGTAGAGGCTGTAAGCACCACTCGCCGGTGCGGCCACCGAAATGCCCTTACCGGCCAGCGCATTCATCGCGTTGCCTGCGGTCACCCAGTTGCTGACGGCATCCCCTGCGTCGAAGGCATCAAGCAGGTACACCGCATGGGGGCCGCCGCCAATGAACGCGACCGGGATGTCGCGTCCCATCGCACCCGAAGGAACCATTAGGTACTCGACGTTCGCAGCCTCGGCCACACCCGAGGAGACCGGTGCCGAGAATGCCAGCAACGCCGCCACCAGCGCCGCCCGCACCAGGATCAGCCCCAACTTCATGCTCACGAGGAGACCATCGGCACACCTGTCCGGGCGGACACCGGCGCGGACAGCCTCATACCGAACAACTCCACCGAGAGGTCGCGTGGCCACGCCTTCGGGGGGTTCGACAAGGATCACGTCGGCGCCCGGGTCGGCCAAGAACCGTCCGGCCGCCCCGGCGCCGTCGGGGAGGTCGATGACACGGATGCCATAGAGGGGAAGTGTGGTCTGCGGCATCGTTGCCATTCCTTTCGCCATGATCACCTAGCGGGGTAAGCCCACACCGCGGGCGATTACCCCGCGCT
This sequence comes from Mycobacterium sp., assembly GCA_035552835.1. Taxonomy (GTDB): domain Bacteria; phylum Actinomycetota; class Actinomycetes; order Mycobacteriales; family Mycobacteriaceae; genus Mycobacterium. Next base: position 2,004 of record DASZKQ010000146.1, read on the forward strand.
GCACATCGTTGGTGCCGCCGCCGATTACGTACATGATCGACTGGCGCAGACCGTATTCGAATGCCCCGCCACCGGGAACCGTTGTACGCCTGGCTGACTCAATGCCCAATGCGGCGGACGGGCCGAAGATGGACAGCGTTGCCTCGCCGAATTCCTCCGCCAGATCGCCGCCCATCACCCCGGCCATGGCGGCGTCGAACATCGCCCCGACATCGGTCGCGCTTGCCTGCACCGCGGCGCTGACGAGCGCACGGTTGGCCTGCACGCGCACAGCGAGTTCGGTGATCGCCGCGCGCTTGGCCGACCCGCGCGGACCGACCAGGCGCTGCGGATCGGGTCGGACGAAGTCCAGCAAGTCATCAAGTTGGCGGTGCAGCGCCGCAGCGATGTTGCCCATGGCGATGCGTTCACCGGTCAACGCGTCGACGATGATCTTCCACCCCCCGTTGACATCACCGACGCGCGCCGAGTCGGGGACGTGGACGTTGTCGTAGAACACCGTGCAAGACACCTCACCGGAGAGTGCGGTGTGCTGCTGGATGGTCACACCGGGGGTGTGCAGCGAGAACAGGAAGACGGTGATGCCTGCGTGCCGCGGCATGGCATCGGGGTCCGTCCGCGCTGCCAGCCACACCCAGTCAGAAATCTGCGCGCCGCTGGTCCACAACTTCTGGCCGTTGATCACCCAGTCGGCACCGTCGCGGACCGCGCGGGTGCGCAATGACGCCAGGTCCGAGCCCGCCTCCGGTTCGGAGTAGCCCAGGCAGAAGTTCAGCTGTCCGGCCGCAATAATCGGCAGAAACTTTTTCTTCTGCTCCTCGGTGCCGTGCCGCAGGATCGACGAACCCAACAGCATCACCGACGCGAGCGCCTTGGCGGCACCGACCCGGTTGTAGGTGATTTCTTCGTTGATGACCACCTGCTCGGCGAGTGTTGCGTTGCGTCCGCCGTACTCGCGGGGCCACTCGAAGCCAAGCCAGCCCTTTTCGGCCATCGCCGCGACCGCCGCGTCATCGACGACTGGCGGCGTGGGCGCCTTATCCCGCGCGTTGTGGTCGGCGATGAACTGCCGGAGCTCCGCCCGGAAGACCTCCCCGGCTTCACCGAGATCACCTGGGGGCAGCCGGCATCCGGTTTCCACCAGCGCGTCGCCGACCGATCCCCGGGCGAGCTCGATCGCCTGAAGCATCGTGACGTCGGCGTGCACCCGCCGGAACAGCCACGGCACGGGATGCTCCTCGAAGTAGCCGATCGCGGCCAGCGTGTGCTGCGCGCCGCGCTGCACTTTGGGTGCGATCGCTGCGATGTGGGCCACGGCGATCTGGGCCGACAACACCCCGGTGTCCGCCCCGGATTGCAGCGCCGACACCGCGTCGTCGAGCAGCAGGTTCGCCGAGCGGATCTCGATCTGGCATTGCGCGGTGCGCTGCTGTACCGCGCCGAAACCGCCGATCACCTTGCCGAACTGTGTGCGCGTCTTGGCGTGTTCAACGGCCATCTCGTGGGAGTACTCGGCGGCGGCCAGTGCCCTGGCAGCCCTCCCCAGCCGGGTCAGCACGAGCACCCGGTCAGCCTGGCCCCCGTCGATGTCCACCGTCGCGACGGTCTCGCCGAACGTGGCGTGGCGCCAGGCCGGGATCGCCAGGCCGGGTAACGGTACCGCTTCGGCGATTGCCTTCAGTTCCGCGCGACCGCCGTCTTTGGGGATGACCAAGACCTGGGTCGCCGCGCCACCGCAATCGATCGGCGCGGTGGGGTCACACACGACCACGACCCGTATTGCGCCGACCGCGACCGAGGGCTCGTCGAACAGTTCGGCTGCGGCGTAGCCGTCCAGCAGCGGCAGCGGACAGGCCGCGCGGCCCAGCTGCCGGGAAGCGGCGATCGCCAGATCAAGGGCCCCGGCGGCGCCGAGTTCGAACCACCCCTGTTCGATTGCGGCAGACCACAATCCGCTGACATCCGCGGTGGCCGCTGCCGTCGCGTCTCCCCAGAACTTGTCGATGACGCCCGCGACGGATTCGGCGAAGGCGGCCAGCTCGCCGTTCATCGGTTCTTCCACTGCGGGATCCGCTTGGTTGCGAACGCCGTCATGCCCTCGATCGCGTCTGCGCTGGTCATCAGTTCGTCAATGATGTCGGTCGGGGCGATGGTGGCGTCGATAGTGTCGGCGATGCCCTGGGTCTGTTCCATCAGCTGCAGTGACAGCCGCACCGATGTGGGCGATCCGGCCATGATGTCGGCAGCCAGCTGACGCGCTGCGTCGACCGCCTGACCCGGCGGTGCCACACGATTGACCACACCGAGGCATTGCGCTTCCTCGGCGGGCATGCGCCGACCCGTCAGGATCAGCTCAGTGGCGAGCTTCGGCGGGATGGCCCTGGGCAGCCGGATGTCCCCGCCGGCCCCGGCGATGAGACCAACCTTGACCTCGCTGAGAGCGAATTGCGCCGACGCGTCGGCCACGACGAGGTGGCACGCCAGCGCGATCTCGAAGCCGCCGCCCATGGCGAAGCCGTTGACCGCGGCGATGACGGGCTTGTTCATCCCGCGGCGGCTGGTCAGCCCGGCGAACCCGTTGAGCGGCACATACATCGGCTTGCCGCTGGCAGAGTAAATCAGGTCATTTCCGGCACAGAACGCCTTATCGCCGGCACCGGTGATGATCGCGACCCATAGTTCGGGGTCGGCGAAATAGGCATCGAAGATCTCGTCGAGTTCTTCGTGAGCGGGCGGGTGCAGGCAATTGCGGGCGTCGGGTCGGTTGATCGTGATCTCGAGGAGATGGCGGTCGCGGTTGACGGTGATGAACTCGTAATCGTCGCGCAGTTCCGGTGCCCGCTTCGGGAACAGCTGGGCCGCCTTGGCCTCAGACACAGTGACCCGGTTGCCGTAGCCGAAGGCGGTCACGTACACACGCTGCTCGATGGGCTGCTCGGCGTTCTCCAGCATCGTCATCAGTTCGTCGTCGCCGGGGGCGACCTGCGCGATGAACCGTCCATCGTCAGCTTCGAGCCGCCCGAGCACGATGCCGGTCTTGCCGCCGCGGCCGTGTTGCACGGTGTAGGTCTCGATGGTGGCCCATCCGGTGGGGTGCACTACGTGCGCCGGGCAGTCGAGTTGGTGGATCTGACGTTGCAGCCGGGCGCTGTCGTCCGGCCTAAGCGGAGCCGGGGTGGTGCTGTAGATGCCCACCGACGTCTTGGAGAGGATCCCGCCGTTGGCGGACACCAGCGCGTAGCTACCAGGTTTCGACCGCACCCGATCGACCGCCTCGGCGATGGCGTGCATCGAATAGTTGTTGCCTGCACCGCCGAAAAACGGAAGCCCGCCGGTCAAGGTCAAACCACGCGGGTCGTCCGGCGAAAGTCCAAGTGTCTCGGTGATGTTGGAGACAGCGATCGGGAAGCACGAGTAAAAGTCGAAGAACTCGATCCGGTCGAGGGGCAGTCCCGCCACATCGAGGGCGTGCCGCACCGCGGTGCTCGCGGACGGCGCCTCTCCCAGCTCGGCGCGCTGAAACAGATCCCGCTCACGCAGGTCGGCTTGGCCGTGCAGAAATACCCATTTGCCCTCGTCGACGCCGAGCCTGCGCGCTGTTTTGATGGACGTGAGCAGCACGGCAGCACCTTGGTTGACCTGATCGCGGGCCACCAAAAAGCGGGTGTACGGATCGGCGATCATCCGGTTGCGCTCGGTGAGCATCACCAGTTCGTCAGCGGTGCGCTCCTCCGGGGCCGCGGAAAACGGATTCGCCGCAGCGATTTTGGTGAACGGGGCGAACAGAGCGGCCATCGAGTCGCGGTATTTCTCCCGGCTCTCGCCGCGAGCGGCACGACGCGCGTTCTCTAGAAGGGCATATTGCACCGGGGCGTTGGCCAGCCCGTGAGCGGCCTGCTCCAACGAGATAAGGCCTTTCAGACCGAAGCCGCGATCCTCGAAGGCGCCTTCAGGATCACTCGGGTCATCCGAGAAGTCCGTTTTGTTCTCG
>DASZKQ010000147.1:0-4006 GCA_035552835.1 Mycobacterium sp.
CGGGAGCACGACGGCCAGCGCCGCTGCGGGCTCATCGTCGGGGATTCCGCCGTTGCCACCGTTCAAGGCGGCCGCCGATCTGGGCGCCAACTGCCAGTACGTGCCTTCGGCGGAGCCGGCCAGCAAGCCGGCGAAGCCGCCGAGGCAGGGCAAAGTGCCCACCGACCCGGCTCAGGTCAGTGTCAGCATGGTCACCACTCAGGGCAATGTCGGCTTGTTGCTCGCCAACAACGAATCACCTTGCACCGTCAACAGTTTCGTCAGCCTGGCGCAGCAGAAATTCTTCGACGACACTCAATGCCACCGGCTCACCGCCTCGCCGACGTCGGCGGTGTTGCAGTGCGGCGACCCGACCGGCGACGGCACCGGCGGGCCGGGCTATCAGTTCGCCAACGAGTATCCGGCCGACCAGTACAAGCCTGACGACCCTGCGGCCCACGAGCCGGTAATCTACCCGCGCGGCACGCTGGCGATGGCCAATGCCGGACCGAACACCAACGGCAGCCAGTTCTTCATGGTGTACAAGGACACCCAGCTGCCACCCGAATACACCGTCTTCGGCAAGATCCAACAAGACGGGCTGGCCACCCTGGACAAAATCGCGAAGGGCGGCGTTGCCGGCGGCGGTCAGGACGGCCAACCTGCCATCCAAGTCACGATCAAATCGGTGCGGCTGGACTGATCGAGCCTTCGGCGCCCTAGCTAACAGGAGAACTCTTTGTGCAGGTGACGACATTCGGGCGCTACCAGCTTCTCGATCTAATCGGCCGTGGCACAACGGGGAGAGTCTTCCAAGCCAACGACACCGTCACCAAGCAGGTAGTCGCGCTCAAGGTGGTGGCGTCGGAACTGGGCGAGGATTTAGAGTTCCTCGACCAGTTCCGCCACGACGTAGCCGCAGCGGCCGGCCTCGATAACCAACACGTGGTGCCGATCCACAACTATGGCGAGATCGACGGTCGGCTGTACGTGGACATGCGGCTGATCGGGGGCAACAACCTCGGCCGCCTGATCAGAAACGAAGGCGGCCGAATACTTCCTGCCCGCGCGGTCACGATCATTGAGCAAGTCGCCGCGGCCCTCGATAGCGCCCACCGAGCGGGACTCGTCCATCGCGACGTCAAACCGTCGAATATTTTGGTCGCGCCACGAGACTTCGTCTACCTGACCGACTTTGGGATGGCGCGCGCCGCCGCAGATACCGCCGGGGCCAGCATGGGCCATGTCCCCGGGGCCTACACGGCGCCCGAAAGATTCAGCGGTGCAGGCGATCCCCGCGCAGACGTCTATTCGCTCGCCTGCGTGTTGCACAAATGTTTGACGGGACAACAGCCTTATCCGGGAGACACTTTCGAACAGCAACGCGTTGGGCACCTGACCGCCCCACCGCCGCGACCCGCGACGTCCTCCCCCGGTATAGCGCCGGCATTCAACGCGGTGATCGCCGCGGGCATGGCCAAAAGCCCCCAGGCCCGCTATCAGACTGCTTCGCAGTTGGGCGAAGCCGCACGAGCAGCGTTGGAGAACCGCTTCAGTCCACCGCCGAGCCCGGTGCGATCGGCCGGCTCCCAGCCCGCACCGGGCTATCGCACCGCTGCGCCGCCGCCGCTCGGACAGCAGGACCACCCTGCGGAATCCGAGAGCAAAGGGCACACCGTGGCTCTGATCGGCGGATTGGCCGTAGCGGGGGTGGCATTGTTCGGGTTGATCGCGCTGGTGATTATCAGCGCCACGACCACGGATCGCGGCAGCACCGCGACGTCGTCGGCCGCCCCAACCAGCACGTCCACCACGAGCAGCACCACTGCGACCACCTCGGTCACGCCCAAACCGCCGGCCAGGCCGCAGCTGCCACCGTTCGTGCCCTCCGCCGGTCTGGGCGCTGACTGCGAGTACCCGCCGTCCACCGATTCCGCCAGCAAGCCGGTGACCTCGCCCCGGACCGGCGAAGTGTCGACCGATCCCGCTCGGGTCGGCGTGAACATTGTCACCGACCGGGGAAAGATCGGCCTGCAGCTCGCGAACAACGAATCACCTTGCACTGTCCATAGTTTCGTCAGCCTGGTGCAGCAGAAGTTCTTCGACGACACCCAATGCCACCGGCTGACCACCTCGCCGGGGCTGTCGGTATTGCAGTGCGGTGACGCCAGAGGCGACGGCACCGGTGGCCCGGGCTATCAGTTCGCCGACGAATACCCGGCCGATCAGTACCCGCCCCGCGATCCGGCACTGAAGAAGCCGGTGGTGTATCCGCGGGGCACCCTGGCGATGGCCAATGCCGGACCGCACACGAACGGCAGCCAGTTTTTCATGGTCTACCGCAACTCGCAGTTGCCGCCGGCATACACGGTATTCGGCACCATCGACGCCACCGGCCTAGCGACGTTGGACAAGATCGCCGCGGCCGGCGTCGCCGGCGGTGGCGACGACGGAACGCCCGCCACCGAAGTCACCATCACATCGGCGCGCCTGCGCTAGCCATCAGTATCGCGAGATAGCTCGACGTGGTGAGTACTGCTGTTTCCCGGCCTTGAACCGTTAGGCCGCAGACGTCACGCGATAGACGTCGTAAACACCTTCGACATTGCGGACCACGTCCAGCAGATGCCCCAGATGCTTGGGGTCGCCCATCTCGAAAGTGAACCGGCTGATCGCCACCCGATCACCGGATGTGGTCACCGATGCCGAGAGGATGTTGACTTTCTCGTCGGCCAGCACGCGCGTGACATCCGACAGCAGCCGGTGCCGGTCGAGCGCCTCGACCTGGATGGCCACCAGGAATACCGACGACGGCGACGGTGCCCAGCGCACCTCGATGATGCGCTCGGCCTGCTGCTGCAGCGATGCGGCGTTGGTGCAGTCGGTGCGGTGCACGCTGACTCCGCCGCCGCGGGTGACGAACCCCATGATCTGATCGCCCGGCACCGGCGTGCAGCACTTGGCGAGCTTGGTCAAGACGCCCGGGGCACCGGGCACCGCCACCCCGACATCGTCGGTGCTGCGCGGACGCCGTGGCATGGTCGCCGGGGTGGACCGTTCGGCGAGATCCTCCTCGGCCTGGTCGATACCGCCGAGCTCGGCAACCAGCCGCTGCACGACATGCTTGGCCGATACATGACCCTCGCCGACTGCGGTGTAGAGCGCCGATATGTCCGCGTAGTGCAGCTCGTTGGCCACCGCCGCCATGGATCCACCATTGACCAAGCGCTGCAACGGAAGTCCGCCGCGGCGAACTTCGCGGGTGATCGCTTCTTTGCCGGTCTCCAGCGCCTCCTCGCGGCGCTCCTTGGCGAACCACTGGCGAATCTTTGCTTTGGCGCGCGGTGATACCACGAACTGCTGCCAATCCCGCGACGGCCCGGCGTTGGGCGCCTTGGACGTGAAAACCTCGACGACTTCGCCGTTCTCCAGATTGCGTTCCAGCGCCACCAGTCGACCGTTCACCCGGGCGCCGATGCATCGGTGACCCACCTCGGTGTGCACGGCGTAAGCGAAGTCCACCGGCGTCGATCCGGTGGGCAGCGTAATCACATCACCTTTCGGGGTGAACACGAAAAGCTCTTGTACCGCAAGGTCGTAACGCAGTGACTCGAGGAATTCGCCGGGGTCGGCCGCCTCTCGCTGCCAGTCGAGCAGCTGACGCATCCAGGCCATGTCGTCAATTTCGGCAGCGGCATGTTCATGCGGAACACCGTTGCGGCCCTTCGCTTCTTTGTAACGCCAATGCGCCGCGATGCCGTATTCGGCAGTGCGGTGCATCTCCCCGGTGCGAATCTGTACCTCTAGCGGTTTGCCTTCGGGGCCGACGACGGTGGTGTGCAGCGACTGGTACACCCCGTAGCGCGGCTGGGCGATGTAGTCCTTAAACCGGCCCGCCATCGGCTGCCACAGCGAATGCACCACTCCGACAGCGGCGTAACAGTCGCGGGTCTCGTCGCACAGGATCCGGATGCCCACCAGGTCGTGGATGTCGTCGAAGTCGCGGCCCTTGACGATCATCTTCTGA
>DASZKQ010000148.1:0-3362 GCA_035552835.1 Mycobacterium sp.
CCCCGAGCACGGCGACTACGCCAGCAACCTGGCGCTGCAGCTCGGTAAGAAGGTCGGCATCAATCCCCGTGAGCTGGCCGGATGGCTGGCCGAGGCGCTGGGCGAGGCCGCTGGCATCGCCTCGGCGGAAGTGGCCGGACCGGGCTTCATCAACCTGCGGCTGGACGCGTCGGCGCAGGGCCTGATCGTCAACAACGTGATCGACGCCGGCCACACCTTCGGCAACTCCGACGCCCAGGCCGGACACAAGATCAACCTGGAGTTCGTCTCGGCCAACCCGACCGGGCCGATCCACATCGGCGGCACCCGGTGGGCCGCCGTCGGCGACGCACTGGGCCGGTTACTCACGACGCAGGGCGCCGACGTGGTACGTGAGTACTACTTCAACGACCACGGCGCTCAAATCGACCGGTTCACCAACTCGCTGATCGCCGCGGCACAGGGCGAACCCACCCCGGAAGACGGCTACGCGGGCAGCTACATCGCCGACATCGCCGCGCAAGTCCTGCAGCAGGCGCCCGACGCGCTGAGCCAGCCCGACGCCGAGCAGCACGAGACTTTCCGGAGGATCGGCGTCGACTTGATGTTCGCCCACATCAAGGCATCGCTGCACGACTTCGGCACCGATTTCGACGTCTACACCCACGAAGAGTCGATGCACAGCAGCGGTCGTGTCGAGCAGGCGATTGCCCGGCTTCGCGAGAACGGCAACATCTACGAGAAGGACGGCGCAACCTGGTTGCGCACCAGTGCTTTTGGTGACGACAAAGACCGCGTCGTGATCAAGAGCGATGGCAAACCGGCCTACATCGCCGGTGATCTGGCCTACTACCTGGACAAGCGGCAGCGCGGATTCGACCTGTGCATCTACATGCTCGGCGCCGACCACCACGGCTACATCTCCCGGCTGAAGGCCGCCGCTGCCGCGTTCGGCGACGACCCCTCCACCGTCGAGGTGCTGATCGGCCAGATGGTCAATCTGGTCCGCGATGGCCAGCCGGTAAAGATGAGCAAGCGCGCCGGCACCGTGATCACGCTTGACGACCTGGTCGAGGCGATCGGTGTGGACGCCGCCCGCTACAGCCTGATCCGCTCCTCGGTGGACACCCCGATCGACATCGACTTGGCGCTGTGGTCGTCGGCGTCCAACGAAAACCCGGTCTACTACGTGCAATACGCGCATGCCCGGCTCTCCGCACTGGCCCGCAGCGCCGCCGAACTTGGCCTGATCCCCGACACCAGCAACCTCGAGCTGCTCACCCACGACAAGGAGGGCACGCTGGTCCGTAATCTCGGCGAGTTCCCCCGGGTGCTGAAAACCTCGGCTTCCCTGCGCGAACCGCACCGGGTGTGCCGCTACCTGGAAGACCTCGCCGGCGACTACCACCGGTTCTATGACTCGTGCCGGGTGCTGCCGCAGGGCGACGAAGAGCCCAACGAGCTGCACACCGCACGTCTGGCGCTGTGCCAAGCCACCCGCCAGGTGATCGCCAACGGGTTGGCCATCCTCGGTGTCCGGGCTCCGGAGCGAATGTGAACGCGCATCCAGCCGGCCCACGCCACGCCGAAGAGTTCCATCACTCCGGTGTCCCACCGCGACCGGCAACGACGCAGGAGCTGCTGGAGCTCGCACCAAATGTCTGGCCGCACCACGCAGTTCGCGGTGATAGCGGGATCGTCAGCATTGCCGATGTCGCGCTGAACTGGCTGGCGCAGGAGTACGGCACGCCGCTTTTCGTCGTCGACGAAGACGACTTCCGGTCGCGGTGTCGCGAGATCGCGGCGGCATTCGGCGGCGGCTCCAACGTGCACTACGCCGGTAAGGCCTTCCTGTGCAGCGAAATCGCGCGGTGGATTGACGAGGAAGGTCTCTCGCTGGACGTCTGCACCGGCGGCGAGCTGGCGGTCGCGCTGCAGGCAAACTTCCCGCCCGAGCGGATCGCGCTGCACGGCAACAACAAATCCCTCGCCGAGCTGACCGCGGCGGTCAAGGCCGGCGTCGGTCATGTCGTGGTGGATTCGATGATCGAGATCGAGCGCCTCGATGCCATCGCGGGCGAGGCCGGTGTCGTCCAGGATGTGCTGGTCCGCGTCACGGTCGGCGTCGAAGCCCACACCCACGAATTCATCTCCACCGCCCACGAAGACCAGAAATTCGGACTGTCGCTGGCCAACGGCACGGCGATGGCCGCGGTACGACGGGTATTCGCCACCGACCACCTCCGACTGGTGGGCCTGCACAGTCACATCGGATCGCAGATCTTCGACGTCGCGGGCTTCGAACTGGCCGCGCACCGGGTGATCGGCCTGCTGCGCGATATCGTCGCCGAGTTCGGCGTCGACAAGACCGCGCAGATCTCCACCGTCGACCTCGGTGGCGGCCTGGGTATCTCGTATCTACCGAACGACGATCCGCCGCCGGTGCGCGAACTCGCTGACAAGCTCGGATCCATCGTGCAAAACGAATCCGCGGCGGTGGGATTGCCGGTTCCCCGGCTGGTCGTTGAGCCCGGCCGCGCCATCGCCGGGCCCGGGACCATCACGCTGTATGAGGTCGGCACCGTCAAAGACGTCGGTGTGAGCGCGTCAGCGAATCGCCGTTATGTCAGTGTGGACGGCGGGATGAGCGACAACATTCGCACGGCGCTTTACGGTGCGGAATACGACGTTCGACTGGTCTCCCGGGCCACCGATGCTGCTGCGGCGCTGGCCCGTATCGTCGGAAAACACTGCGAGAGCGGCGATATCGTCGTTCGGGATACCTGGGTTCCCGACGACATAGCGCCGGGCGACCTGGTTGCGGTGGCAGCCACCGGTGCCTACTGCTACTCGCTGTCAAGCCGGTACAACCTGATGGGCCGGCCCGCGGTGGTAGCTGTGCGCGACGGGCAGGCCCGGCTGATCCTGCGCAGGGAGACCGTCGATGATCTTCTAAGTCTGGAGGTGAGATGAGGCGTGAACGGTGATGAAAAGCCAGTCGGTGTAGCGGTATTGGGACTGGGCAATGTGGGCAGCGAAGTTGTTCGCATCATCGAGGATAGTGCCGACGATCTCGCCGCCCGGATCGGCGCGCCGCTGGCCCTGCGAGGCATCGGCGTGCGGCGGGTCGCCGCTGATCGTGGGGTACCGATCGATCTGCTCACCGACAACATCGAAGAACTGGTCTCCCGCGAGAACGTCGACATCGTCATCGAAGTGATGGGCCCAGTTGAGCCGTCGCGCAACGCGATCCTGTCCGCGCTAGAGCATGGCAAGTCCATCGTCACGGCGAACAAGGCTCTGCTGTCAGTCGCGACCGGAGAGCTCGCGCAAGCGGCCGAAAGAGCCAACGTCGACTTGTATTTCGAGGCTGCGGTGGCCGG
>DASZKQ010000149.1:0-9912 GCA_035552835.1 Mycobacterium sp.
GACATCGGCGCCCGCGGCGATGCCCCTGTCGACGGCGTCGAACGCCACCGACGCCGGGTCGGCGCCCTCAGCTCCGCGCACCACCTCGGCGCCCACCCGCGAAGCCCAGGCCTGCAACTGGTCGGCGGCGGCGGCTCGGAACGTGTCCGCGGCGCCCAGCACGACCCGTCGGCCGTCGGCGACCAACACCCTCGCCAGTTTGCCGACGGTGGTGGTTTTACCGGTCCCGTTGACGCCGACGACCAGCAGCACCGACGGGTGGTCGTCGTGCGGCAACGCGCGCACGGCGCGGTCCAGGCCGGGTTGCAGCTCGGCGATCAGCACCTCCCGCAGCACCGCGCGGGCATCGGCCTCGGTGCGGACGTCTTTGCTGGCGAGCCGGCTGCGCAGCTGAGTCACCACCGACGTGGCAACCGTCGGGCCCAAGTCGGCGACCAGTAGGGTGTCCTCCACTTCCTCCCAGGAGGCTTCGTCGAGATCACCGCCACCGAGCAGCCCTAACAGGCTGCGGCCCAACGCATTCTGCGACCTGGCGAGCCGCCCGCGCAGTCGCTCCAATCGCCCTTCGGGCGGTGCGATCGCTTCGATCTCCGGCGCTACCGGCTCAGGCGCCGGCGCGGGTGGAATGGGTGGAGCGGGTGGAGCGGTAACGGGTTCGGGCAGTTGCACATCGGCAATCGGGCGCTTCGGGGCATCCCGCGGAATGGTCGCGTCGTCACCTACGGCTGGCAGTCCGGTGGTGTCGATCCGGTCGACCTGTTCAGTGCGGCTGAACGTGATTCCCGACGACGCGGTATAGCCGCCCGAGCGGTCAAGGGTGCTGGTTTGCTCGCGGGCCGACAGGCTGATCTGCCGCCGGCGGTAACGGACCAACCCCAGGACCAGCGCGACGATGACGACGAGCGCGGCGACAACCGCGATTGCGATCCACAGACCTTCTGACACTCCGACATTCTCCCAGGCGCGCGACGCGGCCGTTGGTGACCCTGGTAAGCGCAGCGCTACTACGTCGAATCGTCTTGCGGCACTGGCAAATTCGGGCGGCGCTGACGTGGGCTAGTCTATGCTGGAACCGGCCGTGACCAGCTGGTCGACCTGCTGGCCGCGCATCCGCTGGGAGATCACCGCGGTGATGCCGTCGTCGCGCATCGTCACGCCGTAGAGCGCGTCGGCGACCTCCATCGTCGGCTTCTGGTGGGTGATGATGATCAGCTGCGACTGAGCTCTCAGCTGCCCGAACACACCAAGCAGCCGGTGTAGGTTCACATCGTCGAGGGCCGCTTCCACCTCGTCCATGATGTAGAACGGCGACGGGCGGGCCCGGAAGATCGCCACCAGCATTGCGACCGCGGTCAGCGCCTTCTCCCCACCGGACAGCAGCGATAGCCGCTTGATCTTCTTACCGGGCGGGCGGGCCTCCACCTCGATACCGGTGGTCAGCATGTCGTCGGGATCGGTGAGCCGCAAGCGGCCCTCCCCGCCGGGGAACAGGGCGGCGAACACCCCGCTGAACTCGCGTTCCACGTCGGCGTAAGCGTCGGTGAACACCTGCAGGATGCGGGCGTCGACGTCGGCAACGACGTCAAGCAGATCCTTGCGTGCGGCCTTGACGTCCTCGAGTTGGGTGGACAGGAAGTTGTAGCGCTCCTCCAGCGCCGCGTACTCCTCGAGCGCCAACGGGTTGACCCGGCCCAGCTCGGCGAGCTCTCGTTCGGCGCGTTTGGCGCGACGCTCCTGGGTCGCCCGGTCGTATGGCATGGGCGCGGGCGCGATCACCTGCTCGCCGCGTTCGCGGGCTTGCTCGTATTCGGCGAGCTCAAGCTCGGTCGGCGGCAGCGGGACCTCCGGGCCGTATTCGGCGACCAGGTCGTCTGGCGCCATCCCGAACTGCTCGAGCACCATCTGCTCAAGCTGCTCGATCCGCAGCGCCGCCTGCGCCTTGGCCACCTCGTCCCGATGCAGGGACTCGGTGAGCGCAGCGATCTGGGTGCCCAGCGCGTTGACCTCTTCCCGAGCCGCCGCCATGGCGGCGGACCGTTGCTGACGTTCGCCGGCGAGCACGTCGCGGTTGCGCGACGCGGCCGCGACGACCTGACTCAGCCGCCCGGCAAGCCGCCGCCCGGCGTCAGCCACCGACGCGGCCACCGCGGCCGCGTGCTCACGCGCGGCGCGGGCCTGCTGGGCGCGCAACCTCGCCTCCCGCTCCGCAGCGGCCGCGCGACGCAGCGAATCTGCCCGTCCGCGAACGGCATTGGCGCGCTCCTCAGCGGTGCGCACCGCCAACCGGGCTTCCACCTCAACCCCGCGGGCCGTCTCGGCGGCCGCGGCGATTTGTTGGCGGGCCTCCCCTGGACTGGGTTCGGCCGCGACGTGTTGGGTCTGTTCAACGTTGCGCAGCCGGGTTTCGAGCTCCCCGAGTTCGGCCAGAGTTTCGGCGCGCCCGGCCTCTAATTCCTCACGCTGACGCAGCAGCCTGCGCCACTCCTCCTTAGCAGCGCGGGCGTCCTGGCCGAGTCGACCGAGCTGCTCGTAGATCCCCGAAATCGCGGCGTCGGATTCGTTGAGCGCGGCCAACGCTTGCTCGGCGGAGTCCTGTCGAGCGGTCTGCTCGCTCAGCGCGCCGGACAACGCCGCGCCGAGCTGGCTGGCCTGCGTCTCGGCCGCGGCCAGTTCGGTGCGCGCCTTGGTGATTTCGGAGGTGATCTCCAACGTGGACGGTTTGCGGTCAGAACCACCGCTGACCCAACCGGCACCCACCAGATCGCCATCGCGGGTAACCGCGCGCAGCCGGGGGCGGGCCGCCACCAGATCCATCGCCTCGGTGAGGTTGCCTACCACCGCGACGCCGGAGAGCATGGCGATCATCGCGCCGCGCAGTCGCGCCGGCGCCTCGACCAGGTCGAGCGCCCAGCGCGCGCCGTCGGGCAGGGGGTACGTCGCCGACGCTGGGTCTTCTATGGCCGGCCAGTCGCTGAGCACGATGGCCGCGCGGCCGCCGTCGGCCTGCTTCAGCGCGGCCACCGCCGAGGCCGCCGCGCTGAAGCTGTCGGCGGCCAGCGCATCGGCGGCCGCGCCGAGGACCGCGGCAAGCGCAGCTTCATAGCCCGAAGCCACCCTCACCAGCTTTGCGACCGACCCGAAAAGTCCCGCACCGCCGCGGTTTCGGGTGAGCCAGTCCGCCCCGTCCTTACGCTCGAGCGTGGTCGACAGCGCCTCGATCCGGGCTCGCAGCGAAGCCACCTGACGTTCGGCACCACGCTCAGCTGATTGCAGCTCGGCGACCCGCTCATCAGCCAACCGCAACGCCGCTACCATCCGATCGTGGTGCTCGTCGAGGCCGACTTCGCCTTGGTCGAGCTCACCGACCCGACCCTGCACGGTTTCGAACTCCACCTGCGCTTGGTGGGAGCGGGCGGCGGCTTCCTCGATGCGCTCCGACAACTTGGCCACGCTCTCATCGATCGACTCGACGCGGGCCCGCATCGTCTCCACCTGGCCGGCCAGTCGGGCGCGGCCCTCGCGGCGGTCGGCCTCTGCCTGCACCGCCGCCAGGTGCGCCTGTTCGGCTTCGGCGGCGTGACGCTCACGGTCGGCCAGCTCGGTTCGTGCGGCGTCAAGCCGGGTGCGGGTGGCGGCCAGCTCGGCCAGCAGCTGCTGCTCGGCGCCCGCCACTTCTCGGGCCTCGGCCTCCAACGCGTCGGGGTCAGGGCCGCCGGTCGTGGCCGGCTCGACGTCCAGGTGCTGAGCACGCTCGCTGGCGATGCGCACGGTCGCGCTCACCCGTTCGGCCAACGCGGACAACCGAAACCAGATCTGCTGCGCCGACTCGGCACGTTCAGATAGGCGGGCCAGCGCGGCCTCGTGGGCGGCCAGCTCCTCGGACGCCACCGTCATCCGGGCCGAGGCCTCGTCGTGTTCGCGGCGCAACGCCGCCTCGGCCTGGTTCGTGTCGCTGAGCTCAGCCTGCCGGGTGACCACGTCGTCGGCGGCCAGCCGCAGCCGGGCGTCGCGCAGGTCGGCCTGAATGGTCTGCGCGCGGCGGGCCACCTCGGCCTGACGGCCCAGCGGTTTGAGTTGGCGGCGCAGTTCGGTGGTCAGATCGGTGAGCCGGGCCAGGTTCGCCGACATCGCCTCCAGCTTGCGAACGGCTTTTTCTTTGCGCTTGCGGTGTTTGAGCACACCGGCGGCTTCCTCGATGAATGCCCGACGATCCTCCGGCCGCGATTCGAGGATCTCGTTCAGCTTGCCCTGCCCGACGATGACATGCATCTCACGGCCGATCCCGGAGTCGCTCAGCAGCTCCTGGACATCCATCAAACGGCAACTGCTGCCGTTGATTTCGTATTCACTGGCGCCGTCACGAAACATCCGACGGGTGATCGACACCTCGGAGTACTCGATCGGCAATGCGTTGTCGGAGTTGTCGATGGTGACGGTGACCTCGGCGCGGCCCAGCGGGGCCCGAGACGACGTCCCGGCGAAGATGACGTCTTCCATCTTGCCGCCGCGCAGCGTTTTGGCGCCCTGCTCCCCCATCACCCAGGCCAGCGCGTCCACCACGTTGGACTTGCCCGACCCGTTGGGTCCGACCACTGCGGTGATGCCGGGCTCAAACCGCAGAGTCGTCGGCGAGGCGAAGGATTTGAAACCCTTCAGCGTCAGGCTCTTGAGGTACACGGCGTGCCAGACTACCGCTCGGTGAAGCCGCTGATCGGTTCGCCGCGCGGCGACCAATCGACAACTACGTTGTCGACGTGGCCTGGTGTTTTTCCACCCTGCAACAGGCGCAACAGCTGTTCACACGCGTCACGGGAGCCCTGCGCGACGACCTGCACCCGTCCGTCGGGACGATTGGCGGCATACCCGGTCAAACGCAGCTGCAGCGCGCGGGAACGGATCCACCAACGAAAACCCACTCCTTGCACGTGACCGTGCACCCAAGCGGTGAGCCGGACGTCAGGCTCCGACATCGGCTACCTCGAAGGTGACTGTGGTACCGGTTTTGAGTGTGCGACCCACCGTGCACACCTGGTCGACCGCGCGCTCGACGACCGTCACCACCCGCGCCTTCTCGTCGTCGCTCAAACCCGACAGGTCGATCTCGAGGGTTTCTTGCAGCAGCGGATAACGCTCCTGCTCACGGTCAGCGTCGCCGGACACCCGCACGGTCGCCTGGTAATCGTCGCCGACGCGACGGGCCAACGGCAGGTCGCTGGACATCCCGCTACAGCCGGCCAGGGCGATCTTCATCAACTCGCCGGGGGTGAATACGCCGTCGACGTCGTCGGAGCCGATGAGTACCTGCGCACCGCGCGAGCTGTGCCCGGTGTAGCGGCGCACCCCGGTACGTTCCACCCACAGTTCCGTCATGGGTTCTTTCTACCGGGTCTGCTGCACGCCGAGATCGACGCCGGCGCGGAAAAGTTCGAGTACGCGTGACGCTAACGTCGATCTGACGGGCGGGAAGAGACAGATCACGGTCAACGCCGCGGCCGCGGCTGACAGCGCGGACAGTAGAACGACGAGCGGTTCATGAACTTGTCCCGGTGGATCACCGCGCCGCAGCGCCGGCAGTGTTTGCCCTCGCGGCCGTACACATTGAGGGACCGATCGAAGTAGCCGGACTGGCCGTTGACGTTGACGTACAACGAATCGAACGAAGTGCCGCCCTGGGCTAATGCGTCGCCCATCACCTCCGCTGCGGCTTCCAGCACGTCAGCCAGCCGCCGACGGGTCAGCGTGTCGGCGATACGTGCACCATTCACCTTGGCCCGCCACAACGCTTCGTCGGCATAGATATTGCCGATCCCGGACACCACCGTCTGGTCGAGCAGCTGGCGTTTGATCTCGGAATGCTTGCGCCGCAACACGTTTACCACCGCGTCGATATCGAATCGCGGGTCGAGCGGATCGCGCGCCAGGTGGGCGACGGGGGCAGGAACCACACTGCCGTCCACGTTGACCAGGTCGGCCAGCAGCCACCCGCCGAACGTGCGCTGGTCGACGAAGCTCAGCGTGGTCCCGTCGTCGAGGACCGCCGCGATACGCAGGTGGCCCGCGTTCGGCACCGTCCCGAGGAGCATCTGGCCGCTCATGCCTAGGTGGACCACGAGCGCGTAATCGCCCCCGTCCAGCGTGAGCCACAGGTATTTCCCGCGCCGGCCGGTACCGGTGATCCGGGCGTCGAGCAGCCGCGCGGTCAGGTCGGCGGGGCCGGCCTCGTGGCGGCGCACTGCGCGGGGGTGATGCACGCGGACAGCGGTGATGGTCTTGCCCACCACATGGGCCTGCAAGCCGCGCCGCACCACCTCAACCTCGGGTAGTTCGGGCATCTACGTCACGTGCGGTCGAGCACGCTCAGCGTTTTCCACGCCGCTGCGGCGGCATGCTGCTCGGCTTCCTTCTTGGACCGGCCCACACCCGACCCGTATTCGGTATCGGCCACGTTGACCACGGCGGTGAACTCTTTGTGATGGTCGGGTCCAGTCGAGGTCACCTGATACGACGGTGCGCCCAGGCCGCGGGCTGCGGTCAGCTCCTGCAGGCTGGTCTTCCAGTCCAGTCCGGCGCCCAACGTGGGCGCGGCGTCCAACAGCGGACCGAACAACCGCAAGATCACGTCCCGCACGCTGCCCATCCCGTGGTGCAGGTAGATCGCTCCCAGCAGCGATTCCATGCTGTCCGCCAGGATGCTGGATTTGTCGGACCCGCCGGTGTTGATCTCGCCGCGCCCCAACAGCAGATACGCGCCGAGGCCTTTCTCGGTCAGGTTTCGCGCGACTTCGGCCAGCGCGTGGGTGTTGACCACGCTGGCCCGCAGTTTGGCCAGATCGCCCTCCGAGCGGTCGGGGTGCTGGTGGAACAATTCGTCGGTGACAGTCAGGCCCAGAACTGCGTCGCCGAGAAACTCCAAGCGCTCGTTGGTGGGCAGACCGCCGTTCTCGTAGGCGTAGCTGCGGTGGGTCAGCGCCAAGGTCAGCAACTCATCGGGCAAGTCGACGCCGAGCGCGTCGAGCAGCTCATTCACTCCGGGCCCCCGTCGTTGTCGGGCGGCAACATTGCGGCCAGCTTGCCCCAACGCGGGTCGATCTGATCATGGTGATGACCGGGCCCGGCGGTTGCCAGCGGGACACCGCACTGCGGACACAGCCCGGCGCAATCCGCGCGGCACACCGGCGAGAACGGTAGTTCCAATCCCACCGCATCGATGATCGGCTGTTCGAGATCGACGAAGTCGCCGACGACCCGACCGACCTCGTCTGCCTCGGTGGTCGCATCGGTGATGCTGTCCCGATAGGCAAACAGCTCGGTCAGGCCGACTTCTACGCGCCCGCTGAACGGCGTTAGGCAACGGGAGCATTCGCCGGTGGTGGGTGCGGTCAGCGTCCCGGTCACCAACACGCCTTCGGACACCGACTCGACGCGCAGATCGAGCTCCAGTGGCGCGCCGGCCTGGATACCGATCATTTCCAAGCCGATGCGCAACGGGCTGGGTACCACGTCGTGTAGGGGAAACATTGCGCCGGGGCGCCGTCCCAACCGCGCGATGTTAACGGCTAGCGGCGATCCCGGACGCGGCTGCGCCGCTTTACTGTGCTGCCGGGCCATGGCCGTAATTCTACGGGCGGCTATTAGCCGCCTGGTGCCGCCGGTAGCAGGGCTACCGCTGCGCGTAGTCGTGCACGCCCGCTGCCGTCCGCAGTTGATGGCGGCCGCGGTTGACCGAGCGCAGGGTGCTGTTGAGGTGCTCCTCGAACTCAGCCAGCTTGCTGTCGACGTAGATGTCGCATTCACCGCGCAGCCGGTCGGCTTCGGCGTGCGCCGCGTCGATGAGCCGAGAGGCCTCGCCGTTGGCCGATTGCACGACCTCGGTCTGGGAGACCAGGCGCTGCTGTTCTTTGATGCCTTCTTGCACGGCCTTCTCGTAGGAGATGTTGCCGTTTTCGACAAGTCGATCGCATTCCGACTTGGCGCGGGCCGTGGTGGCCTCGTACTCGCGTTTCGCCGCCGCCGCAATACGGACCGATTCCTCACGCGCTTCGGAAACCATTCCTTCGCTGTGCTGACGTGCCTCGCCCACCATCCGGTCGGCCTGCGCCTTGGCCTCGGCCAAGATCCGGTCCGCCTCGGAACGGGCGTGGTTGAGCATCGACTCGGACTCCGTATTCGCCGAGGACATCACGGAGTCGGCATGCGCCTTGGCCTCGTGCAACAGCGAGTCGCGGGCGTCGAGCACGTCCTGGGCGTCATCCAGCTCGCCCGGGATCGCGTCCTTGATGTCGTCGATCAGCTCGAGCACGTCACCGCGGGGCACCACGCAGCCCGCGGTCATCGGCACACCACGAGCTTCTTCGACAATGGCGCCCAGCTCGTCGAGCGCCTCAAATACTCGGTACACGGCAATACCCTCCCGGCATCGTTGTTGTTACCAGTGTGCCTGGTGTTGCGGCTGTGACTGGGTTGCCGGGCCGGTGTGTCGGCCGTTAAGCGACCGGAACTGCGCCACTTACCTGCACACTTGGCGCCATTATGTCGGCCCGGGCAGGTTTGCGGCAATCATGGACGGGCGCGCGACCGTGATGTTCCGGTTGGCGCTATACCCCCTGGGGGTCTATTGATGGAGCCAAGGCAGGCGGACGGCCGAATTGGAGGGTCTGGTGGTAACCGAAGCGGTGGGAGCGGTTGGGCATGCGTTGGCGCTTGCGGGGTCGATGACGTGGGAGATCTTGTGGGCGTTGATTCTGGGTTTCGCGCTGTCTGCAGTGGTGCAAGCGGTCGTGCGCCGATCGACCGTCGTGGCTCTGCTGGGTGACGATCGGCCACGCACCCTGGCTGTCGCCGCGGGACTGGGCGCAGCGTCCTCGTCGTGCTCGTACGCGGCGGTGGCCCTGGCCCGGTCGTTGTTCCGCAAGGGCGCCAACTTCACCGCGGCCATGGCCTTCGAGATCGGTTCGACCAATCTGGTGGTGGAGTTGGGCATCATCCTGGCTCTGCTGATGGGCTGGCAGTTCACTGCGGCGGAGTTCGTCGGCGGCCCACTGATGATCGTGGTGCTGGCTGTGCTGTTCCGGCTTTTCGTGCGCTCGCGACTCATTGACGCCGCCCGCCAACAGGCTGATCGGGGGTTGGCCGGGTCGATGGAAGGCCATGCAGCGATGGACATGTCGGTTCAACGCGAGGGTTCATTTTGGCGGCGGTTGTTCTCCGGGGAGGGCTTGACCTCGGTCTCACATGTGTTCGTCATGGAGTGGGCCGCGATCCTTCGTGATCTAATCCTCGGACTGTTGATCGCGGGCGCTATCGCGGCCTGGGTGCCCGAATCATTCTGGCAGCACTTCTTTTTTGCTGATCATCCAGTTTTGTCTTTCGTGTGGGGACCGATCGTAGGTCCCATCGTGGCGATCGCCTCGTTCGTCTGCTCGATCGGCAACGTGCCGTTGGCCGCGGTGCTGTGGAACGGCGGCATCAGTTTCGGCGGCGTCGTCGCGTTCATCTTCGCCGACCTGTTGATCATTCCTATCCTGAACATCTATCGAAAGTATTACGGCACTGCGATGATGCTGACGTTGCTGGGCACGTTTTACGCCGCGATGGTCACAGCCGGTTACCTTGTCGAATTGATCTTCGGCGCAACAAATCTCATTCCTTCGCAGCGGAGCGCAACGGTGATGCAGGCCGAAATCTCATGGAACTACACCACTTGGCTCAACATCGTCTTCCTCGTCATCGCGACGATGCTGGTGATCCGTTTCAGTGCTACGAACGGCATCCCAATGCTGCGCATGATGGGCGGCTCCCCCGACGTGAACGATGAATGTCATGATCACACTCACGGGCATCACTAGCGGGGCTATCCTGGCCCGCGGGGCGGCAAATCGCCGTCACCGTCGCGTCGAGACCTACTGGTGAAGG
>DASZKQ010000150.1:0-3744 GCA_035552835.1 Mycobacterium sp.
CCTGGCCTCATCGCGAGGTCGTTAGGGTTTCAGACGTGGCGAATCTGGATCCGAGCGCGTCGATTCTGCTCGCGGTCGCGCGCTACCACGGCGATCAGGCCGCCGAACCGGGCATGCTCGATTTCGCGGTCAACGTCCGCCATGCACATCCGCCGGCCTGGCTGGTGCAGCGGCTGGCCGCAAGGTTGCCGGATCTGGCGCGCTACCCAGGCGCCGACGACGAGCACGCGGCGATACAAGCGATCACGGTCCGTCACGGCCGTGCCCGCGACGAGGTCGCACTGTTGGCCGGTGCCGCCGAAGGATTCGCGTTGCTTCCCAACCTGCGCCCGACGCTGGCGGCCGTAATCGCGCCATCGTTCACCGAGCCGGCCGTGGCACTGAGGGTGGCCGGTGTCCGCGTGCAGCACGTCGTGCTTGACCGGCCGTTCAGCTTGGCCGACGTGCAGGTGCCCGACGACGCTGATCTCGTCGTGGTGGGCAACCCAACCAACCCGACATCGGTTTTGCACACCCGCGAACAGATCCTCGCGTTGCGCCGACCCGGGCGGATCGTGGTGCTGGACGAGGCGTTCGCCGATTCAGTTCCCGGCGAGCCGGAATCGCTGGCCGATGAGCCGCTGCCCGACGTGCTGGTATTGCGCAGTCTGACCAAGACGTGGTCGCTGGCTGGCCTGCGGGTCGGCTACGCACTGGGTGCGCCCGACGTGTTAGCTCGGCTGACGGCTCAACGGCCGCACTGGCCGGTGGGCACCCTGCAACTGACGGCCATCGCGGCCTGTTGTGCACCCGACGCCGTGGGCGAAGCGGCAGCGGAAGCTCGACGTCTGGCGGTGTTGCGCACCGAGATGGTTTCTGGCCTGCGGTCGGCGGGTGTCGAGCCAATCGATGGCCGTGCACCATTCGTCTTGTTCACCGTTGATCACGCCGAGTTGATGCGAAAGCGTCTGCACAGCAAAGGAATTGCGGTGCGACGATGTGACACGTTCATCGGCTTGGACGGGCGATATCTGCGGGCCGCGGTCCGACCGGAGTGGCCGCTGCTCGTTACGGAGATCGCCGACATGGCGAAAAGCGGGGTACTCCGATGACCGTGCGGCTGGCCGGTGTCATCGACGTGCTGGACGAGGCCTATCCGCCCGGGCTGGCCGAGTCGTGGGATTCGGTCGGCCTGGTGTGCGGCGACCCCGACGACGTGCTGAGTTCGGTGACGGTCGCCGTCGACGCCACCGCGGCGGTGGTCGACGAGGTTCCCGACGGTGGTCTACTGCTGGCCCACCATCCGCTGCTGTTGCGCGGCGTGGACACGGTAGCGGCCAGTACCGCCAAGGGTGCGCTGGTGCACCGCCTGATCCGTTCCGGCCGTTCGCTGTTCACCGCACACACCAACGCGGACTCGGCATCGCCGGGCGTATCGGACGCGTTGGCGCACACGCTCGGACTGACCGTCGAGGCGGTGCTGGAGCCCTCGCATGTGGTGCAGGGTTTGGACAAGTGGGTGATCTTCGTACCGCCGGAGAACGCGGAGGCGGTGCGGGCTGCGGTTTTTGCGGCCGGCGCCGGCAGAATCGGCGACTATTCCCAATGCAGCTGGAGCGTCACCGGCACCGGCCAGTTCTTGCCGGGCGACGGAGCTGCGCCGGCTATCGGGCGCGTCGGCGCCGTAGAGAAAGTGGTCGAGGATCGGGTCGAGGTCGTCGCACCTGCGCGGGCCCGGCGCGAGGTGCTGTCGGCGATGCGGGCCGCGCATCCATACGAGGAGCCGGCGTTTGAAATCGTCGCGTTGGCACCGCCGCCCGCTGACGTCGGGCTAGGGCGAATCGGTTCGCTGACCCAGCCAGAGTCGTTGAGCGCGTTCGTTTCCCGAGTCAGGGTAGGGCTGCCGCAAACGTCGTGGGGGGTGCGCGCCGCAGGCGACCCGGACATGACCGTGTCCCGCGTCGCGGTCTGCGGAGGCGCCGGCGACTCGCTGCTGGACGCCGCGGCGGCCGCCGGAGTGCAGGCCTATGTCACGGCCGACCTGCGCCATCATCCCGTCGACGAGCATTGCCGTGTTTCTGACGTGGCCTTGATCGATGTTGCACATTGGGCCACCGAATACCCTTGGTGTGAACAGGCTGCCGATGTCTTGCGGTCGGCTTTCGGCGCCGACCTCGCGGTACGCGTGTGCCCGATCCGCACCGATCCGTGGAATATCGACAACGCTCCCGGGAGAGATAACTGATGAAAGCCGCAGTCGCACAGCAGCGTTCGCTGCTCGAAGTTGCGGAGCTGGACGCTGAACTATCCAGGATCGCGCACCGCGCCGGCCACTTGCCCGCGCGCCAAGACTACGAGCGGCTACAAACCGATCAGGTCGCCGCCGATGACCGGCTGGGGGCCCTGCGAATCGCGTTAGAAGACCTGGACGCTCAGATATCACGCTTCGAGCTGGAGATCGACGCGGTGCGCCAACGCGAGGAGCGGGACCGTTCGCTGCTTCAGTCGGTCGCAGACGCCAAGCAATTGTCGGAATTGCAGCACGAGCTCGACACCCTGCAACGCCGCCAATCCAGCCTGGAGGATTCGCTGTTGGAGGTGATGGAACGCCGCGAGCAGCTGCAAGCGCAACAGACGGCTGAGCTAGCTTCAAGCGAGGCGTTGCGGGCTGATTTGGCCGCTGCGCAGCAAGCTCTCGACGGCGCACTCGACGAGATTGACCAGGCCCACCGTCTTCGTTCGACGCGGCGCGACGAACTCACCGCGGCGTTAGATCCCGAGCTGATCGCGATGTACGAACGACAGCGTGCCGGCGGTGGCCCCGGTGCGGGAGCATTGCAGGGCCGCCGGTGTGGGGCCTGTCGGATCGAGATCGACCGCGGCGAGTTGTCGAGGATCTCAGCGGCGGCTGAAGATGACGTGCTGCGGTGTCCTGAGTGCGGCGCGATCTTGCTGCGAGTCAAAGGCGGAAGCCAGTGAAGGTCATCGTCGAAACCGATGGCGGGTCACGCGGCAACCCGGGACCGGCAGGCTACGGGTCGGTGGTCTGGACAGCGGACCGGTCGACCGTATTGGCTGAAAGCAAGCAAGCGATCGGCCATGCCACCAACAACGTCGCCGAATATCGCGGACTGCTCGCCGGTTTGGAGGAGGCGGCAAAGCTGACGGCCACCGAGGTCGCCGTTTCGATGGATTCCAAGTTGGTGGTCGAGCAGATGTCCGGGCGTTGGCAGGTCAAGCATCCCGAACTCGCAGAGCTCAACGCGAGGGCGCGTGCACTGGCGTCGCGGTTTGAGCAGATCAGCTACACGTGGATTCCGCGAGCGCAGAACTCCTATGCCGATCGGTTGGCCAACGAGGCGATGGACGCTGCTGCCGAGGCGGAAGAGTCGGCACCGAGCGGTAATTCAGCGACGACGGCCCAAGCAGCCGAAACCCCTTCGCCGCCAGGCTGGACCGGCGCGCGTGGTATCGCCACCCGGCTGTTGTTGCTGCGCCACGGCCAGACCGAGTTGTCGGTGCAGCGGCGCTACTCGGGACGCGGTAACCCGCCGCTGACCGAGCTTGGGCGCCAGCAGGCCGACGCGGCCGCCCGGTATCTGGCGCAACGTGGCGGGATCTCGGCAGTGGTCAGCTCGCCGCTGCAACGCTGCTACGACACCGCGACGATGGCCGCCAAAGCGCTGGGTTTGGACTTGACAGTCGACGACGACCTGATCGAGACGGATTTCGGCGCATGGGAAGGCCTCACGTTCGCTGAGGCCG
>DASZKQ010000151.1:0-3897 GCA_035552835.1 Mycobacterium sp.
AGTACGAACGACGGCTCGATGGTTTCGGCCGTGCCGCTGCGACGCACGGCCGTTCCGGCGGCGTAGAACTCCACCGTGTGGTAACCCCAGGCGTAGTTCTGGATGGCGAAATGCACCCCGACGACTCCGGATGCGCCGTCGCGCTCGGCTTCGCTTTGCATGCGCGACATGGCCAACTCGCGCGCTTCGTAGTTTCCTGTTGTCCACTGCGGCATTTCGACGTTGCGGCCCATCTGCCGCAGGGTCTGCAGAAAGCCTTGCGCGGCAATGTGAAAGACGCAGTTACCCATGACGAACGCTACCGGCGCGAAGCCCGATCGAAGCAGGGTTGCCATGTCCTGTCCCGAGAGATGACTGGAGAAAGCCTGCCCGTTACTCCGCCGAAAGGCCCCTGGTTTAGGGGTGTAGCGCACCGCCGTTCCGACCGCGATGAATTCCAGGTGCTCTGATTCGGCGCCGTGCTGGCGCCAATCCAGGCGGACACCCACCACGCCGTCGGCGCCCAGCGCGTCGGCTTCGGCCTGCATTCGGGCCATGGCGTTCCAGCGCGCCCGGTAGGTCGCCTCGGTGAGCACAGGGAGCTCGGATTGTTGCCGGATGCCGGCGAATTGGTAGCCCACGTGGTAGACCGAGACACCCATCACCAGATCGAGTGGCTCGAAACCGGACCCGTGCAGGATCGCGAATTCGCTGATCGACAGGTCCGAGGTGAAGACCTTGTCGGCATGCGACAGCCGTTCGCTGGCAACGGGGTCGAGCGGTGTCGATGACACGTGCGTATCCTTTCGCCGGTTGCGCACATCGTACGAGGCCGATGTCGGACCGGTGGACGCTTCTCCCGCGGTTGGTCAACCCAGCCGGTAACGAATCAGCCGAGAACTGTTTGCGACGACGGCCACCGAGGACGCGTTGTGCAGGATTGCGGCCAGCACCGGCGACAAGGCGCCGCCGGCGCCGATCAAGAGCCCAGCGGCGTTGACCGCGATCGACATGCCGTAGTTCTGCCGGATCACCTCGACCGCGCGGGCGCCCAGATCGCCCACATCGAGCAGGCGGTTCAAATCGTCGTTGGCCAAGGCGACATCGGCGGTCTCGACGGCGACGTCAGTGCCGGCCAGCCCCATGGCGATGCCGATGTTGGCGGCTGCCAACGCGGGCGCGTCATTAATACCGTCGCCGACCATCCCCACGATGTAGCCCTCGTCCTGAAGTTGGCGTACCACTTCGAGCTTGTCCTCGGGCAGCACCTCGGCGCGCCATTCGTCGATGCCCAGCTCACCGGCAACCACCGTGGCGATGTCGGGATGATCACCGGTGAGCATCACGATTCGGCGGATTCCGTTGGTGCGCAGGTTCTTCAGCACATCGGGCGCTTCGGGCCGGACTTCGTCGCGCAGGCTGATCAGCCCCACCAGTGTGCCGTCCACCGCGAGCAGCAACGGGGTTTCGGCCTGGCGGCGCAGCGTGCCGACCCAGTCCGCTGCCTTTTTGGACACCTTGACGTTCTCCGAGCGCAACAGCGACGGGCTGCCCAGCAACAGCGTTCGTCCGTCGGCCCAGGTCCGCATGCCTAGGCCGACGAGCACCTCGCATTCCTCGTGCGGCGGAATGATGATGCGGCGTTCCTCGGTGGAGCGGATCACGGCTTCGGCCAGCGGGTGGCGGGAGTGCAGCTCCGAGCTGGCGGCATAGGCGAGCACCTGCTCCGGCTGCCAGTCTTTGTGCAGCGCAATAATATTCGTCACCACTGGGCGTCCGACGGTGAGGGTGCCAGTCTTGTCGAAGACGATCGCGTCCACCCGACCGGCTTGCTCGAGGTGCGACCCGCCCTTGATCAGGATGCCGCGGCGCGCGCCGTTGCCGATCGCCGCGCTGATCGCGGTCGGCGTCGCGAGGCCCACTGCACACGGGCAGGCGATCAGCAACATGGTCATCGCGCGGCGGACGTCTCCGGTGATCGCCAGGGTGATCGCGGACACGATGAACGAGATTGGGACGAAACGACGAGAGAAGTTCTCGCCGACGGTTTGGATCGGTGCCCGATCGTGCTGCGCCTCTTCGACGCGGCTGATGATGCGGCCGATGGTGGTTTCATTGCCGACGGCGCGAGCTCGGACCACCAGGCGCCCGCGCAGCACCACCGAGCCGGCGTGCACCGTCGACCCGGCAACGATGCTGACCGGCAGCGTTTCGCCGGTGATCGCTGACTGGTCGACAACGGCCTCGCCGTCGACCACGTCGCCGTCCACCGGTATCGCCACGTGGTCGTGAACCACCACGTCGTCGCCGATCTGGATGGTGTCGATCGGGACCTGTACTTCGGTGCCTTTTTGTTCGCCGTCGGCCAGCCGGATCCATGCCGTGTCGGCGGTGCCGCGCAGCAGATCCGAGATGGCCCGCCGAGTCCGTCGCAACGTCAAATCTTGAAGGTACTCACCGATATTCAGCAGCCACAGCACGGTGAGTGCGACCACGTTCTCGCGCAATACCAGGCTGGCCACAGTCGCCGCGGTTACCAGCGCATCGGTGCCGGCACGTCCGGACCGTAGCGAGCGCAACGCGCCGCGAAGGAACGGATAGCCCATAAACACCGTCGCGCCGGTTGCGACCAGCTGGCCGGTCGGGCTCAGCAGCGGCGGTCGGTTGAAGACATAGCGGCGCAGCCCGAGTAACGCCAGCGCGGTGCCGCCGATCACCATGCGCAGCACCTCGGTGTTGCGAACATCGGACGATCGCGGCGTGCGGGCCGGGATCAGTTCGGCGGCAACGTGTTCGGCTGACGTGATCGCCGCCAGCACCGCCTCACGGTCGCAGCGCCTCGGCGAATACCAGACGACGACAGAGCCGGTGTGCGGGTAGGCGTGCACCGCACGCACCCCGTTCTGTCGATCGACCGCCTCTTCCACCGCGACGGCGCGCCGGGAATTCGAACGCACCCAGGGGACCTGCACGCGCATCCGTCCGGCCGCGTCCGAGACGACGAGCACGTCAGTGCTCGTGGTCGTGGTTGCTGATCGCCGGAGGCTGCGCCTCCTCGCCGATGCGTTCGCGTGCTTCGGCCACCACGTCGGCCACCTTCAGCCGGGCTGACTCCGCTGCTTCCTCGGCGCGACGAGTTCCGCGCAGTCCCCACTCCGTCGCGGTCACGGCGGCGTCGTGAAGAGGAGCCTTGGCCAGGGCCTTACGCACCACTTCGTAGGCGCTCACCCCTACCAGACCGGTTACCACCGTTCCGGCCGCCTTCCCCAAAAGCCCGTGCACCAACATCTCCATACCTTCCTACGTTGCCGTGCCGCCAAACTAACATATTCATATTGCGATACCAACATGTATTGGCTTTCGGGGCACGGCCGAAGGCCACGTCTCAGGAGTCCCAACAACCCCGTCCGTCGCCACTCTGGGGATTAATGTCTTCTCTAACCTGACATCGCATGTGATTGCAGTCATCGCACGTGCTATCGCATACGACATCGCTTCGCAGCAGCATGTCAGGGTTAGGAATAGGTGCTCGTGTGGCTACTGGTAGCCAAGTGATGTCGAGTCCTACTCCAGAACGCGGGTCACCTTTTCGGTTTCGATCCTGCGTGGCATCGCGGCCGGATCCGGGTTGGCCACCTGCACCAGCGACCCGCCGACCGACAGGACGGCTAGCAGGCCCTCGATCATGTCGTCCGGCCCATCCCATGACGCCGTCGAAAGTACACGATCGCCTACCGTCAAACCCCTTGTGGCCGCAGATGTTTGGCAGGCGGCCAGCACCTCGTCGACCGATCGGCCGGCCAAGGCCGGGCCAGGCTGGCGCTCGGCGACAATTTGGTCGCCGTGCACGCGCACTGCGGTCGCATAGTCGGTGACACCGAGCGGCAGATCGGGTGCCGGGCGGCCGAATGGGTCTAG
>DASZKQ010000152.1:0-12240 GCA_035552835.1 Mycobacterium sp.
GTCGGCGTCGGTCTGGGCGTGCGGTCACGCGAACAGGCGGCTCAAATCGCGGGCTATGCCGACGGTGTCATCGTGGGTTCGGCACTCGTCTCTGCACTGACTGCGGGTATGCCAACGTTACGGGCGCTGACGGAGGAACTGGCGGCCGGTGTGCGTCACAGGATCTCCGGCTTATGACGACGTCGGTCATCGCATATTTCCCCAGTCCGCCCCAAGGAGTGTGGCACCTGGGGCCGGTGCCCATCCGCGCGTACGCGCTGTTCATCATCATCGGCATCGTCGCCGCACTGCTGATCGGTGATCGACGCTGGGAGGCCCGCGGCGGCGAGCGCGGCGTGATTTATGACATCGCTTTGTGGGCAGTTCCTTTCGGGCTTATCGGCGGCCGGCTGTACCACCTGGCAACTGATTGGCGGACGTATTTCGGCGAGGGCGGCGCGGGACTCGGTGCGGCGCTGCGTATTTGGGATGGCGGCTTGGGCATCTGGGGTGCGGTCGCACTGGGCGGTGTGGGTGCGTGGATCGCCTGCCGTCGTCGCGGCATTCCGCTTCCCGCCTTCGGCGACGCGATAGCCCCCGGCATCGTTCTCGCGCAGGCGATCGGCCGGCTGGGCAACTATTTCAACCAGGAACTCTTCGGCCGCGAGACCACAATGGCGTGGGGGTTGGAAATCTTCTATCGGCGTGACCCGGCCGGATTCGTCGATGTGCATTCGCTTGACGGGGTGTCGACCGGGCAGCTTGCGATGGTCGTGCAGCCAACGTTCCTTTACGAATTACTCTGGAATCTGGTGGTATTCGCCGCGCTGATTTACCTGGATCGGCGTTTCGCGATCGGGCATGGTCGGCTTTTCGCGCTTTATGTCGCCGGGTACTGCATCGGACGCTTTTGCGTCGAGCTGTTGCGTGACGACGCCGCCACCCATATCGCCGGAATCCGGATCAACTCATTCACATCGACCTTTGTCTTCATCGGCGCGGTGGTGTATCTGATCCTGGCTCCCAAGGGCCGCGAGGATCCGGCGACGCTGAGTGCCTCAGCTGCTGACCGACTGGTACCGGACTCGGTGGATGCGGCCACAACCGATTCGTCGGAGCCCGCTGCTGTTGTCGCCGCCGCCGTTGACGAGCCGGTTGGTGAGTCCGCAACGACAGAGACGCCTGCGGAAACACCCGGCCCGGCGACGGACAAGCCCGGCGCCGAGGCTGAACCGGTCGCGGCCGAGGCCGACACTGCAGAGGTCGACGCCCCCGAGGTCGAAGTGGCCGAAACGGCTGAGCAGGCCGCGAGTGACGAGCCGGAGCCGCAAACGGCGACGGCTGAAGAGCCGGACGGTGACGCCGCCGAAGCTGAGCCGGAAAAGGCCGAGGATGAGTCGGCCGCCGAAGCTGCCGATGTCGAAGCTGAAGCCGACGAACCCGAGGCGGAAGCAGCTGGCGAGGCGGAAGAGGCCGCAGAATCCGCCGACGGCGACACCGCAGCGGCTGAGGAGCCGACACCCGAAACCGAGCGACTCGACCGCACCGCAGCCAGACGGGGGCTGAGAAGGCTGGGTCCCTGGCTGCGCCGTTGACAGTCGCGGCGTGGCGGCGACTGGCATGCTGAAAGGCGTGACCAATCCGGCTGAGCACGGCGCCACGCATCGGCGTGGGCTGTACACAGCACTAGGTTCGGGTGCGCTGCTGGTGGGCGCGCTCGGTTACGTCGGCCTGGTGGACCCGCACAAGCCGGGCTCGATCTTTCCCGTTTGCCCGTTTCGCCTGCTCACTGGGTGGAACTGCCCCGCCTGCGGAGGCCTGCGGATGATCCACGACGTCCTGCACGGTGACCTGGCCGCGGCGATCACCGACAACGTTTTTCTGCTCGTCGGGATCCCGATGTTGGCCGGATGGTTTCTGCTGCGCCGCCGCTCTGGAAAATCTGTATTACCAATACCGGCGATGGCGACTGTCGTCATCGCGATGCTGGCTTGGACGGTACTGCGTAACCTGCCGGGATTCCCCTTGGTTTCGACGCTACTCACGAGTTAGCCAGCTGCCGGATCAGTAACTGTCGGCAGATGATCAGCTAGCGCGACTATGCTGATTCGTCGTGGCGAGACGCGGCAAGATTGTCTGTACCCTTGGCCCGGCCACCAGCACTGACGATTCGGTCAGAGCGCTGGTCGAAGCCGGAATGGATGTCGCCCGAATGAACTTCAGCCACGGCGATTACAGCGATCACAAAGCTGCCTATGACCGGGTGCGGGCCGCCTCTGACGCCACTGGGCGTGCGGTCGGCGTGCTTGGCGACCTGCAGGGTCCGAAGATCAGGCTCGGCCGTTTCGCTGACGGGCCTACCTACTGGGCCGACGGCGAAACGGTGCGGATCACTATCACCGACTGCCCGGGCAACCACGACCGGGTTTCGACCACCTACAAGTACTTGGCCCAAGACGCCCTGCCCGGCGACCGCGTTCTGGTCGACGACGGCAACGTCGGCTTGGTGGTCGAGGACATCGACGGCGACGACGTCGTGTGCACCGTTACTGAGGGCGGACCGGTCAGCAACAACAAGGGAATGTCGCTGCCCGGGATGAACGTGTCGGCGCCCGCGTTGTCCGCGAAGGACGTCGAAGATCTCGAGTTCGCATTGCACTTGGGCGTCGACATGGTGGCGCTGTCGTTCGTGCGCTCGCCTTCGGATGTCGAGCTGGTCCACGAGGTGATGGATCGAATCGGCCGCCGGGTACCCGTCATCGCCAAACTCGAGAAGCCCGAAGCCATCGACAACCTCGAAGCAGTTGTGCTGGCGTTCGACGCCGTGATGGTTGCCCGCGGCGATCTAGGTGTCGAGCTGCCGCTTGAAGAGGTTCCGCTAGTCCAGAAACGGGCCATCCAAATGGCCAGGGAGAACGCTAAACCCGTCATCGTGGCGACCCAGATGCTGGAATCGATGATCGAAAACTCGCGGCCGACGCGGGCCGAGGCCTCTGACGTCGCCAACGCCGTGCTCGACGGCGCCGACGCGCTGATGCTGTCCGGCGAAACCGCTGTCGGAAAGCATCCGTTGGCCGCGGTCCAGACGATGGCTCGGATCGTGTGTGCGGTGGAAGAGAATTCCACCGCCGCCCCGCCACTGACCCACGTGCCGCGCACCAAGCGCGGAGTGATCAGCTACGCCGCCCGCGATATCGGTGAGCGGCTCGATGCCAAGGCTCTGGTCGCGTTCACTCAGTCCGGAGACACCGTGCGGCGACTGGCGCGGCTGCATACGCCGCTGCCGCTGCTGGCCTTCACCCCGCTGCCTGAAGTGCGCAGTCAACTGGCCATGACGTGGGGCACCGAGACGTTCATCGTCCCCATCATCCAGACCACTGACGGCATGATCCGCCAAGTGGACAAGTCGCTGCTGGCGCTCGGCCGCTACAAACGCGGCGACCTGGTGGTGATTGTTGCGGGCGCGCCTCCGGGCACCGTCGGGTCAACCAACCTGATCCACGTGCATCGAATCGGCGAGGAGGATGTTTAGCCGCGCTGACGTGAGTTGGGCGACGAGCCCGGCAACTAGGCTAGCCCGGTGTCTGACTTCGACGAGCTGATGGCGGTGCTCGACCTGCATCCCATGGGCGATGACGTCTTCATCGGCTCTCATCCCAGTAAGAACCCGCCTCGGACATTCGGCGGACTGATGATGGCGCAATCATTTGTGGCGGGCAGCCGCACGCTGACCCGCGACTTGCCGCCCAACGCGCTTTCGGTGCACTTCATCAATGGAGGTGACACCGCCAAAGACATCGAATTCCAGGTGGTGCGGTTGCGCGACGAGCGCCGCTTCGCGAACCGCCGCATCGAGGTGACGCAGGACGGCACGTTGTTGGCGACGGTCATGATTTCCTACCTGGCCGGCGGTCGCGGCCTTGAGCACAACGTCGAACCGCCCGAAGTCGCCGACCCGGAGACATTGCCGTCGATCAAGGAGTTGCTGCGTGGGTACGAGGACACCGTTCCGTTGTTCGTCAACGCATTGCAACCAATCGAATGGCGCTATAGCAACGACCCGTCCTGGGTGATGCGGGATAAAGGCGACCGGCTCGACTACAACCGAGTCTGGGTCAGAGCCGACGGCGTGCTGCCCGACGAACCCGTGCTGCACACCGCGACGATGCTCTATTGCTCGGACACCACCGTGCTGGATCCAATCATCACCACTCACGGGCTCTCGTGGGGGTTCGACCGCATCTTCGCTGCGACCGTCAATCACTCGGTCTGGTTCCATCGCCAGGTCAGCTTCGACGATTGGGTGTTGTATTCCACATCCTCGCCGGTGGCTACCGATTCACGCGGGCTGGGGAGCGGCTATTTCTTCGACCGCGCCGGCCGGCCCGTCGCCACCGTCATGCAAGAAGGCGTGGTGAAGTATTTCCCCGGGTCCCGGCCGTAGGCCGGCGAACAAGGCCGGCAACGATTCGGTTGCGGCGCGCCGAATGTGACCGTTGCGGGACCGTTCGAGGCGTAACTTTGCAGGTGGTTGGGTAATCGAACGCCTAGCGGCGTACCGGCGACGAGCGCGCTCTGACGCAGCAGCCCACTGTGCCGCCTGATTTTGTCGTCGAACAACCGGAGGTGGGCGTGCACGAGTCGTCAATCGGCATCGCGCCCGGGTTCCGCGCAGGTGAGCGGGTCGTTGTTCACGTCAACTCACGGGCCGCCCGCTGGGTGGGAGCATTGGCCCTGCTCAGTGCGGCGTGTTGGTTGATGAAAGTAATCGCCCGCGGCCCCACTGGCCGGCTGGAATGGTCGTTGACGGTATTGGCCGCGGTGGCGCTGATTGCCCGCGGAATCTTCCTGGGCCGCCCGGTCACCGCCCGGCACGCGGTCGCCGCAGTCCTCGTCCTGTGCGCCGGGATCGGTGCGCACGTGCTGGCTTTCGATTTGCTCGGTGACGCGCTGATCGCCGGGTCCGGCTTGGCGCTGATGTGGCCCACATCAGCGAGTCGGCACCCCGGCGACCTGTCTCGGGTGTGGGCCTTGATCAAAGCCACCGGCGGTGACCCGCTGGCGCCGTTCGCCATGCAGGCGGGCAAGTGCTACCTGTTCACTGCGGACGGGACGGCGGCGCTCGCATACCGGACGCGAATCGGCTACGCGGTGGTTAGCGGGGACCCGGTAGGTGATGAGGCGCAATTCCCGCAACTGGTCGCCGACTTCGCGAAAATGTGCCATACCCGCGGCTGGCGAATCGTGGTGTTGGCCTGCAGTGAGCAGCGGCTTCATCTATGGAGCGCCCCGAAAGTGCTGGGCCAATCGTTGCACCCGGTACCCATCGGCCGGGATGTCGTCATCGACGTGTCCACCTTCGAAATGGTTGGGCGCGAGTTCCGCAACCTGCGTCAGGCCGTCAAACGCACGCACAACTGCGGTATCACCACCGAGATCGTCGACGAGCAGGGGCTCGACGGTCGGCTGTTGGCCGAGCTGACCGACGTGCTGCGGGCGTCGCCTCGCGGTGCGCACAGCGATCGCGGATTTTGCATGAATCTGGACGGCGTGCTGGAGCGCCGGTACCCAGGGACAAAGCTGATCATCGCGCGGGACAAATCCGGGCGGGTGCAGGGCTTCCATCGGTACGCGACCGCCGGCGGCGGTAGCGATATCACCCTCGACGTACCGTGGCGTCGTCCCGGTGCGCCCAACGGGATCGACGAACGGCTCAGCGTCGACATGATCAATGCGGCCAAAGATGCTGGCGCGCAGCGGGTATCATTGGCATTTGCGGCCTTTCCGGAGATCTTTGATGAAAAGCAGCGCGGACGGATGCAAGGTCTGTTTTATCGGCTCATTCATCTGCTAAATCCATTAATCGCGCTTGAGTCGCTGTATCGATATCTGCGGAAATTCCGCTCGCCGGACCAGCGGCGGTATGCGCTGGTGTCACTCACGCAGCTGGTGCCGTTGATCTACGTGCTGCTGTCGCTGGAGTTCATGCCGCGTCGCCGCAACCTTTAGCGGTTTACGGCACCGGTGTTGGCGTCAGCGTGACGCTCAATCGGTCTTGGACGTTTTGCCGAAACTGATCTGCGCAGCGCTGTTGCTGGACGTGGTTTGAGCCGGCTTTCTGCATGCAGCTGATGTAGTCGCCGCCGCCGGCGTCCTTCCAGACCGTCGCCCACAGTGCAATGAAGGCCACGCCGACGATGATCGCGAGGGCGCCTAGCACGATGCCGGCGATCGCAACCCCGCCATTGTTGGCGGTGCCGCGCTTGACCCGTCCGCGCCCGATGAACCCGATGACAATCGCGACGAGTCCCAAAACAATGCTGACGATGTTGACAACCGGCACCCAGACACAGAGCAATCCGACAATCGCCAGCACCAGCGAAGTGATGCCGAGCCCGTTGTTGAGCTGTGCCGGCTGTGGCGGGCCGTATTGGGGTGGCGGTGGCAGATAGCCGCCGGGGTATGGGCCGGGCTGATGTGGATATTGGTACGGGTATGGGTACTGAGATGGCGGCGCCGTTTGCGGTGTTCCCTCGGGGTTTTGGCGTCTGTCCGACGGCCCGTCCGGAGGTTCGGTCATGGCTCGCTTTCTCGATTGGGCGTCCCCGACGACTGTTCGCCAGACTACCCGCCGGTGGCGATGCGTAGTTCGGGACAAGAAATGTCATTGGGCAGGTGATGAGTAGCCACCACCACCGTCCGCTCTGCGCCCATCAGACCACCGTGCGCGTTCAGCAGGCTGCGCAGAATGGGTTCGGCGTCAGCGGCATCGAGGTGCTCGGTCGGTTCATCGAGCAGCACGATCCGCGCGGGTGAGATGAGTGCCCGTGCGAGCAGCAGCCGCCTGCGTTGCCCCGCGGACAACGCCTCTGCGCCGCCGGCCAAAACCGCGTCCAGACCATTGGGCAGACCGGCCAGCCAGGCGTGCAGCCCGACCTGGCGGAGCGCGATACAAAGCTGATGATCCGAGCAATCGCCCCGCGCCACCAGCAGGTTGTCCCGAATGGTGGTCGCAAAAATATGCGCGTCCTCAGCGAAAAACCCAATAGCACAGCGTATTTCGTATTCGCTCATGAGGCGCAGTGGTACTCCGCCGAGTGTGACGTCGCCACGCAACGGCGCCAGCAGGCCTGCGAGGGTCATCAACAGCGTCGTCTTACCGGAGCCGCTGGGGCCGGTGACAGCCAGCCTGGCGCCGGGCGGCAGGTCGACGGTCACCGCGGCCGGCGTCCGGCAATCCCGGCAGGCGGCGACGACGTTATTGGTGCGTAGCCGCCCGGATACCAGCGGATGTGCTGGCGCGGAGGTGAAACTCGGTCCGTGATCCGCGCTCGGCACTGCTGGGTCAACCGGGGTCAAGTCGAGCAGACGCCGCGTCGCCAACCGTGATCGTGTCAACTGGATGGCGGCGGCGGGCAACGGAGTCGTCGCCTCGAATGCCGAGAGCGGCAACAGCATCAGGACAGCCAGGGTGGTGGGCGCGACCGAGCCCGCCATCCCGATGCCCGCCACCACGGCGCCCAGTACGCTGAGGCCGATCGCCGCCGTGGGAAGAGCCTCCGCGAACGCGGCCGGTCGGGCTGCGGCGTCGATGGCATTGCCCCAATCGCGTTGCCAGCGTTGCGACTGGGAGACAATGTCGCGCAACGTGCCGCCGACTCGCAGCTCGGGCGCATGCTCCAATGCCAGCATCGCCGTTACGTCACGAGCGGAATGATGTTGGCGTGCAACAAGTTCCTGTGCACGAGCAGCGCGGGACGACAGCCACGGTGCTACTATGCCGGCGACGAGGAGACAGATTGCCAAGATCGCCGCGGCCGGTGGTGAGATGATCCCGACGACCACGATCGCCGCAACCGCGAGCACAGCTGCGACACTGAACGGCAGCAGGGCGCGGACCAGCACGTCGGCGAGCTGATCGACGTCAGCACCGACTCGTGCGACGAGTTCGCCGCTGTGCAATCGAGTCGCAATGTCGGCGGGGCCCTGCGCCAACCGGGTAAAGAGCAGAGCGCGGGCGCTGCTGGCAGCCCGCAATGCGGTGTCGTGGCTAGCCAGTCGTTCGCAATAGTGCAGTACGCCACGGGAAATCGCGAAGGTGCGAACCGCCACCACCGCGATCGACAGATCCAACACCGGTGGCATTTGCCAGGCGCGGGTGATCAACCAGGCCGACAGTCCGGCCAGCGCCAGCGCACTGCCCAGCGATAACACCCCGAGCGCGATCGCGAGCAGCAAGCGTGGGATCCGCGGGTGCAGCAGCCGCACCGCGGCCGGCAGTGGATCAGACGCGAGCATGCTGGAGCTCCTGTGCTCCGGCCACCTCGATGATTTGATCACCGATTCCGACGACGTGCTCGCGGTGCCCGACGAGCACCACGGTGGCCCCGGCGCGCGCTCGTTCGACAATGGCCCGCAGCACCCGGGCTTCGGTTGCCGCGTCTAGGTGCGCAGTGGGCTCGTCGAGCAGCAGCACCGGCGCCGGTGAGCCGAGTGCGCGGGCCAAGCCGAGGCGTTGCCGCTGCCCCAGCGACAGCCCCACTCCGCCGCTTCCGATAATGGTGTCCATTCGGTCAGGCAGCTCGGCCAGTACTTGATCGAATCCGGATGCCGCACACGCATTTTCAAGATCAGCGAGGGCGCCGAACCGAGCCAGGTTGTCGGCGACTGTCCCGGGGATCAGCACAGGGCGCTGCGGCAGCCAGGAGACCTGCTGCCACCACGCGCTCGGTTCGAGATCGGCGATTTCGACTCCGGCCACGGTGACGCGGCCGCTTGTGGCTGCGGTGATTCCGGCGATGACCTGAAGGGCGGTGCTTTTTCCTGCGCCGTTCGCACCGGTGAGCGCCGTTACCTGACTCGGTCGGATCACCGCGCTGAAATCGTGCGGGCACAGCCCATCGCGACCCGCGACGCTGAGCTCGTCGAGCACAATCACGGCTTCGCGCGCCGAGACCGTCCGGGTACCCGGGGCGGCGGCGGGGGTGTCCTCGATCAGTGTGAACGCTTTGTCTGCGGCGGCCCGGCCATCCTGGGCGGCATGGAATTCCACGCCGATGCGGCGCAGCGGCCAGTAGACGTCGGGCGCGAGCAACAGCACGGTCAAACCGTTGGTCAGGCTGATCTCGCCGAACACCAGACGCAGGCCGACGCCGACGGCGATCATCGCGACGCCGAGAGTGGCGAGCAGTTCCAACACCAGCGCCGACAGAAACGCGATCCGCAGTGTCGCCATCGCTGACCGCCGGTGGGCGTCCGCCAGCTCGGCGATACGGCGCTCGGGCCCCTTGGCGCGACCGAGGGCGCGCAGCGTCGGAATTCCGGCGATCAAGTCCAACAGCCGAGCTTGCAAGGTGGCCATGGCGCTCAGCGCTGCCGCGGACCGGTCCGCGGTCGCCAGACCGATCAACACCATGAAGATCGGAATCAACGGCAGCGTGATCAATACGACCACAGCCGATTTCAGGTCGTAGAGCCCGAGGACGCCTACGCTCATTGGGGTCAGGATCGCCGCCAGCAGCAATGCCGGCAGGTACGCGGTGAAATAGGGTCGCAGCGCATCAAGCCCGCGGGTCACCACCACTGCGGCGGCCTCGCGCTGGGCCGCCAGTTGCCTGGGTTGGCGGGCCGTCACGGCTGCGAGCACCTGGCTGCTGAGATCGGCGATCACCGCGCTGGCGCCGTGTTGACCCAGTCGGGCCTGCAGCCAGTGGGCCACGGCGCGGACCGCCCACACCGTCAGCAGTATCGATAGCGTTGGCGTCCAATGGCTTAAGCTGCGCGCCGCCGCCGCGTCGGTGATGACCCGGGAAGCGATGTGCGCCAGCAGGATCGCCGAGCCGATCGCGCAACCGGAGATCACAACACCGCAAGCTACGGTCGCGACCAGGAAATGGCGCAGCGCCGCAGATGCCCGCCATAGCCGCGGGTCCAGGGGTGCGTGGCTGCTCGCGCTCAGGACGCTCGCCTCACCAGGCCGGTCCCCGGTGGTATGCGGTCAGTCGAAATGCGCTGGCGGAAAACCCAATACGTCCAGCCTTGGTAGACCACCGTCAGTGGAGCCATCAGCGCCGTCACCCAGCTCATGACCTTAAGGGTGTACGGGGTCGACGAGGCGTTGTAGATCGTCAGGCTCCATTGCTTGTTCAGCGTCGACGGCACCAGGTTGGGATAGAGCGCTCCGAACAAGAGGATCACAACCGCTGCGACCACCAAGGCCGTGCACAAGAACGCCCAGCCATCGGATTTACGCCGCCAAGTCAACGCCACCGCCACCAGCTGTGCTACCACCGCGACCGCCAGCACGATCCAAGTCCAATTCTTGCCATGGCTCAGTTGCGTCCAAAGCCCAAATCCGCCAACCACTCCGGTCACCGGTAGTGATAGCCACATCGCGAAGCGGTGAGCGTCGTCGCGGATCGTGCCCGACGTCTTCAGGGTGACGAACACGGCGCCGTAGAACAGGAACAGTCCCGCCGTGGCCAAACCGCCTAACAGCGTGTAGGGGTTGAGCACATCGGTGATCGACAAGTCAACGCGGCCATTGGCGTCCACCGGCAGCCCCCGCACCAAGATCGCAAACGCGACGCCCCACAGCACGGCTGGTAACCACGACCCGGCCGCGATGCCGAAGTCGGCCCAGGCCCGCCATTTCGTGTCATTGACCTTGCCGCGCCATTCGATTGACACCGACCGCACGATCATGCCGAACAGGATCGCCAGCAGCGGCAGATACAAGGCGGAGAACACCGTGGCGTACCAGGCGGGAAAGGCGGCGAACATCGCTGCGCCGCCGGTGATTAGCCACACCTCGTTGCCGTCCCAGACCGGCCCGATGGTGTTCAGTGCTGTGCGACGGTGGGTTTCTGGTTCACCCACGCCGACGCGGGCGAACGGCTCCATCAACATGCCTACGCCGAAGTCGAAGCCCTCCAGGATGAAGAAGCCGAGGAACAGCAACCCGATGATGCCGAACCACAACTGTTGCAGTCCCACCGGTCAGCTCCTTTCCGTCGGTAGGCCCTAATAGGCAAAAGACAGCGGTGCGATCTCGTCATCGCTGGGAGAGCGGGGCGCAGCAGGTTCCGCGTCGTGTTCCTGCGGCCCTTCGACGATGTAGCGCTTGAGCAGCCAGAACCAGATCACCGCGAGCACCGCGTAGACCGCGGTGAAGGTGACTAGCGAGGTGACGACGAGGCCCGAAGCGTGGTGTGAGACGGCCTCGTGGACGGTGAATCGGACCTGCGGGTCCCCGGTCGGGTTTGGCACGACGATCCATGGCTGACGACCCATTTCGGTGAACACCCAACCGGAGATGTTGGCCAGGAACGGTGTGGGAGTCGCCACCAGCGCCAGCCAGGAGAACCATCGCTGGTTGGGGATGCGACCGCCGCGGGTGAGCCACAACGCAACCACCGCGAACAGGACCGGAATCGCTAGCAGCCCGATCATTGCGCGAAACGACCAGTAGGTGACGAACAGGTTGGGCCGGTAGTCGTTTGGGCCGAATCGCTGTTGGTAGTCCTGCGCAATATTGCGCACGCCCTGCAAGGTGACGTCGTGGGTTTTGCCTTGCGCGAGGAACGGGA
This sequence comes from Mycobacterium sp., assembly GCA_035552835.1. Lineage (GTDB taxonomy): Bacteria > Actinomycetota > Actinomycetes > Mycobacteriales > Mycobacteriaceae > Mycobacterium. Next base: position 11,568 of record DASZKQ010000152.1, read on the forward strand.
GCACGTAGGGCACTTCGATGACACGGGTAACGCTGTCGCAGTTGTTGTGCGTGCCGACTGTCAAGATGGAGAAGTCCGGATCGGTTTCGGTGCTGCACAGTGATTCCGCCGAAGCCATTTTCATCGGCTGCTGAACGAACATCAGCTTGCCTTGGTGGTCACCGGTGAAGAACAAACCGACCGTGGCAACCAATGCAACCCAACATCCCAGGATGGCCGCCGGGCGGAACATGGTGCGGGCATCCGACTCGGCGTCGGGGGAGGCGGGTTTACCCGAGCGGATCAGCCACCACGCACTGATAGCGGCGACGAATGTTGCAGCGGTCAGTACTGAACCGGCAACGGTGTGTGAAAACGCCGCTCGCGCAGTGTTATTGCTAAGCAGCGCGGTGATGCTCTGCAACTCCGCGCGCCGGGTTGCGGGGTTGTAGTGTGCGCCGACCGGGTGCTGCATGAAGGAGTTCGCCACGATGATGAAGAACGCGGACACGTTGACGGCGATCGCGACGATCCAGATGCATGCCAGGTGAATCAGCCGCGGCAGCCGGCTCCAGCCGAAGATCCACAAACCGATGAAGGTGGATTCGAAGAAGAACGCTGCCAGGCCTTCCATTGCCAGCGGAGCCCCGAACACGTCGCCGACAAAGCGGGAATACTCGCTCCAATTCATCCC
>DASZKQ010000153.1:0-10913 GCA_035552835.1 Mycobacterium sp.
CGTCGCATTGATCATGGGCGGCACCGGAATGCCCGACCCAACCCCGGCCCTCGCAACCGCTAGGAACTAAACCCGGGGTAGTTCAATAACGTTTACGTCCAGCCAAATTTCCCGGTTATGAACCGGTGGGCCTGCACACCCTGAAGAAGCTTTTCCGTTTTACGGGCTCTACGCGGCTAAGCGTGGTAGTCGACCTCGTAGTGGTGTTGGCGTGTGATGTTGCCATCTGATTCCGCAGTGCAGCAGGAGGCGCAGCCGGTAGTTACCAAAATTGCGGAAGCCGTGTCCTACGCGCAGGATTTTCTTGATCAGCAGGTTGACCGCTTCGGTGGGTCCGTTGCTGATTCGGCCGGTGCTGAAGTAGGCCAGGAATTCATCTCGCCACGTGGTGAGGGTGCGGGCCAGCCGACGCAGTTCGGGAACCTGCGAGTCGATACAGGTCACGGTCCAGTCGTAGAGGCGAGCGGCGGCCTGGTCACGATCGCGGCAGCGATAGATCGCGCGCAGCTCTTGGGCGGCGACCCAGGCGGCCGCGACCTGGCCGTGCTCGTCGCCGGCCTCGATGCCGGCCAGCAGCCGCGCCCACGCGGTGGGGCTGAGATGCTCAGCGCCGCGGCGCAGCACCCGGCGAATGCCATAGAGCGGATCACCGGCGCGGCCGCGATGCCCGTAGGTGTGTTGTTGCACGCGGCGGCGTACGTCGTCCACGGCGGCGAACCCGAGCCGTACCACGTGGAAGGCATCCAGCACCCGCACCGCGCGCGGCAGACCGACCGACAGGGCCGCACCGTAACCGCGGAAGGGGTCCAAGGCGGCCACCTCGATGCCTGCAGTCCATTCGGCGGATTGGCTAATCAGCCAGTCGGCCAACACTTTCCGGCTTCGCCCGGGGATGACGTCGATGAGCTTACCGCGGTGCAGGTCCACGATGCCGGTGGCGAACACCGTCGAGCGGATCGGGTTGGCACGGGCGAACGCCGTCTCATCCACACCCACCGCCCTCACCGCCTCGACACGATCGGCGCGCTCGATCAGCGCCGTGCCGTACTCGACGACGGCAGCCATCACCGCGGCCCAGCCCACCCCGAAATCCCGCGCCACCGCCGCCACCGAATGCCCGTCACGGCCGACCCGACGGCACGCCTGCTTACGCGCACGCTCACTCCACGACGCCCGCGGCCTGATCTGCGGATGCGCCTCGGTCCAGGTCTGCTGCTCACACTCGACGTGCGTGCATCGCCAAACGCGTTTGATCCACACCAACGTCACCGCCCGATGCCCGGCGGGCAGATCCCGCACCCAGGTGGGCCGCCTGTTGTGCAACCGCGCCTGTGCCCCACAGGTCGGGCACCAACCCAACGCAGCCGTCGTTTCGATCGCGTACTCGACCTCGCCATCGCCTTCAGATACCGCCAACACGGCCATGTCTTCCAGCCCGAGCATCGCCGTGGCACTACTGTTCTCAATCACCTGGGGCCTTCCTGTTCGTGTTCCGTAGCACCACGAATCATGAGGCCCCAGGGCCATTCCCAAGGTCAGGCAACCAACCGTGTCACCCGACCACTACCACGCTTCATCACGAAGAGCCACATAAGGGACATACCGGGTGTCGGTGACCTGATCGTAAAAGGACAGGTCAACACCGGAATGCTTTGCGTGCGTGGATAAGTCGAAATCGGTCCGGTTGGCTACCCCCTCCAGCTCACCCCACGGGTTGCCAACAAAGCCGAACTTGTACTCGATGTCGACCGTGCGGTCGGAGTAGTGCGACAACTTCTTCTTGGGGTGCTCAAACAACCGCAGGTTCTCCGCGTCGATGCCCAGGTCGACGTACCAGGCCAACCTGGTATCGATCCAATACTGGTGCCACTCGGTAGCGGTCGCGGGCTCGACGAAGAACTCCATCTCCATCTGCTCGAACTCGCGGGTGCGGAAAATGAAGTTGCCCGGGGTGATCTCGTTGCGGAAGCTCTTGCCGATCTGGCCGATACCGAACGGGGGCTTGCGGCGCGCGGTCGTCACCACGTTGGCGAAGTTGACGAAAATCCCCTGCGCGGTTTCTGGCCGCAGATAGTGCAGGCCCTCCTCGGTTTCGATTGGACCGAGATGGGTCTTGAGCATCATGTTGAACTCGCGCGGCTCGGTCCACTGTCCCTTGGTGCCGCAGTCGGGGCAGACGATCTCGGTCATCGGCACCGAATCGGGATCTGCGATCCCCTTCTTCGCCGCGTACGCCTCCTGCATGTGGTCTTGGCGGTGCCGGTGGTGGCAGCTCAGGCACTCCACCAACGGGTCGTGAAACACCTCAACGTGCCCGGAGGCGACCCACACCTCGCGCGGCAAGATGATCGACGAGTCCAGGCCGACAACGTCGTCGCGGCCGGTGACCACCGTGCGCCACCACTGCCGTTTGATGTTCTCCTTGAGTTCCACCCCCAACGGCCCGTAATCCCATGCCGACTTGGTGCCGCCGTAGATCTCGCCGGAGGGGTAGACCAGGCCGCGCCGCTTGGCGAGGTTGACGACGGTGTCGATGACTGACGCCACGAGGTGATTACTCCTGTCGTTCGATGCGGAGACGATCGAGCCGCTGAGCATCCGTCATCGTAGCGATTCGACGCCGAGTCGCTTTGACATGCGTGATCATGCTTGTGACAGTGGAACCAGTATGTCCTCCTCGACCTCCACGGCAGCCGACGGCGACGAACTGGTAGACGAACACCAGCATGGTGATGCTGTAGAGCTACCGGCGCCACCGCCGCGGGAAATTCTGGAAGCCGCCGGTGAGCTGCTGCGCGCGCTGGCCGCGCCGGTGCGGATCGCCATTGTGCTGCAGTTGCGCGAATCCCAGCGCTGCGTTCATGAACTGGTCGACGCGCTGGGCGTTCCACAGCCGCTGGTCAGCCAGCACCTCAAGATTCTCAAGGCCGCGGGCGTGGTCACCGGAGAGCGGTCAGGCCGCGAGGTGCTCTACCGGCTGGCCGATCACCACTTGGCCCATATCGTGATCGACGCCGTCGCGCATGCCGGCGAGGACAAGCCATGACCGCCGGCGACGATGCAGAGCGCAGCGATGCTGTGGGGGTACCACCCACTTGCGGGGGCGAGCGGCGCATATGACCGGTCCAAGCGTGCGGTCGACTCGGCAGCGGGCGGCGATCTCGACGCTGCTGGAGACGCTCGACGAGTTCCGGTCGGCCCAAGAACTGCACGACGAGCTGCGGCGGCGCGGCGACAACATCGGCCTGACTACCGTCTATCGGACGCTGCAGTCGATGGCCGCGGCGGGCATGCTCGACACGCTGCGCAACGACACCGGCGAATCGGTCTACCGGCGCTGCTCGGAACACCATCACCACCACCTGGTCTGCCGCAGCTGCGGGTCGACCATCGAGGTGGGCGACCACGAGGTTGAGGCGTGGGCGGCCGAGGTGGCCACTGAACACGGCTTCTCCGATGTCAGCCACACCATCGAGATCGTCGGCACCTGCTCGGAGTGTCGCGGCTGAGCACCGCCCGCGACGATGCGGCCCGGAGCGGGCCGAGGAGGAGCGGCGCAATCAGACCTAGCCCGTCAGCGCGTGACGGATCTCGGCGCCCTTGTCGAGCACCATCAGGATCAGTGTGCGCAGCGCGTCGTCGCTTAGGCCACCGCCTGGAAAGTTGTAGCGCAGCATCACGTCTGCCGTTTTGCTCGAGTTGCGTTTGGCGGTCGGTTCGCCGACCTTTTCGACCATTGTCACCGATCCCAGCAGAGTATTGTGCGCCTGCTCGGCTACGCTGTCGCGAATCTTTTTGGTAAGCAGCAGATCCCACGCCAAGATCTGGGTCAGTGACACCAGGTCGAGGTCTTCAGTAATAGTCACGACCCGCAACGACGCGATGGTGCCGTCGTGCCGCACGGTCAGCGCACCGTCGGATTCCTCCTCGAGGGGTAATACCTCCGAGAGGACGGTCAGCAGTCGCTCCTGCAACGAAGGCATCTACGCCGTCCCGAATCGTCGATTTCGTGATGCATATTCTTCGCAGGCCGCCCACAGATCGCGGCGGTCGTAGTCGGGCCAGAGTTTGTCCTGGAAGATGTATTCGGCGTAGGCCGCTTGCCACAGCATGAAATTGCTGGTCCGCTGCTCGCCCGATGTGCGCAGTAACAGATCTACGTCGGGAATGTCGGGTCGATGCAGGTGGCGGGCAACGGTCGCCTCAGTCACCCGCTCTGGGTTCAGCCTGCCCGCCGCGGCTTCGCGCGCAATATCCCTTGCGGCCTCAGCAATTTCGGTACGGCCACCATAGTTGACGCAGTAGTTCACTGTGATGACGTCGTTGTGCATCGTCATCTCCTCTGCGATCGCCAACTCGTTGATGACGCTGCGCCACAGGCGTGGCCGCGAGCCCACCCAGCGTATCTTCACGCCCATCTCGTTGAGGTTCACCCGGCGTCGTCGCACCACGTCGCGGTTGAACCCCATCAGGAAACGGACTTCCTCGGCTGACCGCTTCCAGTTCTCGGTGGAAAAAGCATAGAGGCTGAGCCATTTGATGCCGATTTCTATTGCACCGCAGACGATGTCGATAACGACGGCCTCACCCATCTTGTGTCCTTCGACGCGGGTCAGTCCGCGCTGGGTGGCCCAGCGGCCGTTGCCGTCCATCACGATCGCGACGTGGTTGGGCAGTTGGCTCGCCGGGATCCGCGGAGCGGCCGCCTTGGAAACGTGTTGTGGGGGCCGGCGAGGACCGCCGTCGGGTGACGGCGGGAGCGCCGGAAAGACCACCGGCCAGGTGGATTTGTCGGGAAAGGTCGGGTACTCGTCGGGGGCAGGCGGCAACTGTGGGAAGTCGATCGCTTGCCGCTTACGCTCAGCCGTCCGCTCTGAGCGGCTCACCCGGCTCGTCCCCATGGGCCACATCCTGCCTGACCAGAGCTATCCGGCGGTCGGCGAGGCTCTGATAGACATGGTCGACCCGGCCTGTCCGCTCGACCAGCGGCAACGTTCGCAGCTGCCGCTCCAGGTGCCATTGCAGGTGGGCGGCCACCAATCCGCTGACGTGGCTGCGGGCCGAGTGCGGTGCGGTCTCCGCGGCCTCCCAATCCCCGTCGTGCAGCGCCGACATCAGATCCAGCACACCCAGCGGCGGTGTCGTCGCACCGGCGGGGCGGCAGTACCCGCAGACGCTGCCGCCTGCGGCGATGTGAAATGCCCGATGCGGGCCCGGTGCGCCGCAGCGGGCGCATTCGGTCAGCGCCGGGGCCCACCCGGCCATGCTCATCGCCCGCAGCAGATAAGCATCCAGCACCAGCTCACGGGGTCGCCGACCATCGGCCACCGCCCGCAACGCTCCGACCGTGAGTCGGTGCAATGCCGGGGCCGGCGCTCGTTCCTCACCGGCGAGGCGCTCGGCGGTTTCCAGCATCGCGCACGCGCAGGTGTATCGGCCGTAGTCGCTGACGATGTCGGTGGCGAACGCGTCAAGCGAGACGACCTGCGTGACGATGTCCAGGTTGCGGCCCGGATGCAGCTGCACGTCGATATGCGCGAATGGCTCCAGTCGCGCGCCGAACTTGCTACGGGTACGACGCACACCCTTGGCCACCGCGCGGACCAGTCCATGGTCGTGGGTGAGCATGGTGACAATCCGGTCGGCTTCGCCGAGCTTGTGCTGGCGCAGCACCACCGCACGGTCTCGGTACAGCCGCATAGATACCAGTTTGTCACCGCACTGCGACGGCGCCTCGCACCCGCGCCGATAATGTCTGTAACGATGAGTAATTCTGCCTATCGCCAATTCCCCACCCTGACCGACCAGCTCTACCAGTTGGCCAGCGGCGAGGTGACTTCCGACGAGTTGGTCCGCCGCTCGCTGCACGCCATCGATCTGAGCCAGTCGACGTTGAACGCCTTTCGCGTGGTGCTCACCGAGACGGCGCTAGCCGACGCTGCCGCGGCCGACCGGCGGCGCGCCGCCGGCGACCCGGCGCCGCTGCTGGGTGTCCCGATCGCGGTCAAGGACGACGTCGACGTCGGCCGAGTGCCAACCGCCTTCGGTACTTCCGGGTACGTTCGGCCCGCCATACAAGACGCCGAAGTGGTGCGCCGGCTCAAGGCCGCCGGTGCAGTGATCGTCGGCAAGACCAACTCGTGTGAGCTGGGCCAATGGCCGTTCACCAGCGGACCCGGATTTGGCCACACCCGTAATCCGTGGTCGCGCAAACACACCCCGGGAGGGTCGTCTGGCGGCAGCGCGGCCGCGGTGGCCGCCGGCCTGGTCACCGCCGCGATTGGCTCCGACGGCGCGGGCAGTGTCCGCATCCCGGCGGCCTGGACCCATCTGGTGGGCATAAAGCCGCAACGTGGCCGCATCTCGACGTGGCCGTTGCCCGAGGCGTTCAACGGCATCACGGTCAACGGCGTGCTGGCCCGTACCGTCGCCGATGCGGCGCTGTTGCTCGATGCGGCGTCCGGCAATGTCGACGGCGATCTGCACAAGCCGCGGCCGGTGACGGTGTCCGACCACGTGGGCATCGCTCCGGGGCCCTTGCGGATCGCGCTGTCCACCGGATTCCCGTTCACCGGGTTTCCGGCCCGCTTGCATCCGGAGATCAGGGCGGCGCTGGAGTCGGTGGGTGAACGACTTCGGCTGCTCGGACACAGAGTGATGGCGGGCAACCCCGATTACGGGCTGCGGCTGTCGTGGAACTTTTTGTCGCGATCCACTTCTGGGCTACACGACTGGGCCGAGCGGTTGGGTGACGGCGTCGAGCTGGACCCACGCACGCTGTCGAATATGCGGATGGGGCGGGTGCTCTCGGAGTCGATACTGCGTGCCGCCCGGGCGCACGAAGCCGCCGATCAGCGCCGGGTGGGCTCGATTTTCCGCATCGTGGACGTCGTCGTGGCGCCGACAACTGCGCAGCCGCCGCCGCTGGCGCACGCATTCGACAGGTTGGGCGGATTGGGCACCGACCGCGTGATGATCGCCGCCTGCCCGGTGACCTGGCCGTGGAATGTGTTGGGGTGGCCGTCGATCAACGTCCCGGCAGGCTTCACCTCCGAAGGCTTGCCAATCGGCGTGCAGCTGATGGGACCGGCCAACAGCGAGCCACTGCTGATCTCGCTGGCCGCCGAGTTGGAGGCGCTCGGCGGCTGGGCGGCCAAACAGCCAGAGGTGTGGTGGAACACCGGCACAGACACGCCGCCGGTTTCCAGCGTGGGCACTGAGCTCGATCGATAGACATCTAGCTCAAAAGCCAAGCTTGCCAAGCTGTTTGGGGTCGCGCTGCCAATTCTTGGCGACCTTGACGCGCAGGTCGAGGTAGACCTTGGTGCCCAGCAGCTTCTCGATTTGGCCGCGCGCCGCAGTGCCCACTTCGCGCAATCGGGCACCGCCCTTGCCGATCACGATGCCCTTCTGGCTGTCACGCTCGACGTAGAGAACCGCGTGCACGTCGATCAGGTCGTCACGCCCCTCGCGCGGATTGACCTCGTCGATAACCACTGCCAGTGAATGCGGTAGCTCGTCGCGCACGCCCTCCAGGGCGGCTTCCCTGATGAACTCGGCCATCAGAACGTCCTCGGGTTCATCTGTCAGCTCACCGTCGGGGTAATACGGCGGCCCGGGCGGCAGTGCAGCGGCCAGCACGTCGATCAGCACATCGATCTGCTCGCCGGTGACCGCCGAGACGGGGACGATCTCGGCTTGACGGGCGTCGGTGAGCCCGGTCAGTTCGCCGACCGCGGCCAGCTGCGCGGCCAACTTGTCCTTGGCCACCTTGTCGATCTTGGTGACGACGACGACCAATGTCGTTGTGGGCGCGACAGAACGGATCTGTTCGACAATCCACCGGTCCCCAGGCCCGATCGCCTCGTCAGCGGGTATGCACAAACCGATGGCGTCGACTTCCGCGTAGGTGTCGCGGACCAAATCGTTGAGCCGCTTACCCAGCAGGGTCCGCGGCCGATGCAGACCTGGAGTGTCGACCAGGATGATCTGGAAGGCCGCACGGTGCACGATGCCGCGAATCGCGTGCCGGGTGGTCTGCGGGCGGCTCGAGGTGATCGCCACTTTCGAGCCGACCAGCGCATTGGTCAGCGTCGACTTGCCGGTATTCGGCCGCCCCACGAGACAGACGAAACCGGAATGGAATTCGGTCACTGCAGGACGTTGCCTGCGCCGTCGGTGATGATGACCGCTGCCGTAGCCGATATTTCGCGGACGGCGGCGATACCGGCGTCGTCGGCGGAGCCGGCCACCAGTACGGCCGCTTCCAGCCCAACGGCTCCGCTGGACATCGCCCCGGCCACCGCCGTTTGCAGCGCGGTCAGCTGCAGCGCCGACAGATCCACCGGTGCTCCGGCATAGGTCCGGCCATCGACGTCGCGCACCGCTGCGCCGCTGCTAGCCTCGGCGCGCGCCATCGCCGAACGAGCTAGCACCACGAGCTTTGCGTCTTCGGCCTCGAGCGGCTCAGCCGTCATGGTCTACCTCCTGGCCGTCGGGTTCCGCGGGAATCATGCGCGCCGCTCCTCCTCATCGCTCCGCTCTGCATCGTCGCCGGCGCGGCTCAGCAGCACAGTGCCGATCCGGACCCGCCCCCGAGGGTCCGGGCCGCCTTCGGCATGTAACCGCAGCCCATGTGATACCACCTCGGCGCCGGGTAGTGGGACCCGGCCCAGCTCCAACGCCAGCAGGCCGCCCACTGTGTCGATGTCGAGGTGCTCGTCGAATTCGACGCCATACAATTCGCCGACGTCTTCGATCGGCAGTCGCGCCGATACCCGGAACCGGTTGTCGCCCAGATCTTCTACCGGCGCTACCTCGGCGGCGTCGTACTCGTCGGCGATCTCACCGACGATCTCTTCCAGTACATCTTCGATTGTCACCAGACCGGCTATCGCGCCGTACTCGTCGACCAGCAGCGCCATGTGGTTGCGGTCGCGCTGCATTTCGCGCAGCAAGGCGTCCAGGGGCTTGGAATCCGGCACGAACACCGCTGGGCGCATGACCTGCGCAACGGCGGTGTCCCGGCCGCCGGTGCTAGAGTAATATGTCTGCTGCACAATGTCTTTCAGATACACGACGCCGACAACATCGTCAACGTTTTCGCCAATCACCGGAATGCGGGAATGCCCGCTGCGCACCGCCAGCGATATCGCCTGGTCAGCCGATTCGTCGCTTTCGATCCAGATCATCTCGGTGCGCGGCACCATCACCTCGCGGGCCGGTGTATCACCGAGTTCAAACACCGACTGGATCATCCGACGCTCGTCGGCCGCGACCACACCACGCTGCTGCGCCAAGTCGACGACTTCGCGCAGCTCGATCTCGGATGCGAACGGTCCGTTGCGGAAGCCCCGGCCTGGCGTCAGCATGTTGCCCAGTACCACCAGCAGTCGGCTGATCGGAGCCAGTAGGACCGAAATCACTTGCAGCGGTAGAGCTGCCACCAACGAGATCGAGTAGGCATTCTGGCGGCCGAGGGTGCGGGGACCAACACCGATGACGACGAAGCTGATCACCACCATGGCCGCCGCGGCGGCGAACAGTCCCCAACCGTGGCCTAGGTTGTGACGGAGATGCACCACCAGCAGCGCAGTTGCGGTGATCTCACAGGTGATCCGTAGCAGCACCACCAAGTTGATGTAGCGCGGCCGGTCGCCCATAACCTTGGCCAGCCGCACCGCGCCCGGCCGCTCGTCACGTACTAGTTCTTGGACCCGCGCCAATGACACCGTGCTGACCGCGGCATCGATCGCAGCGAACAAGCCTCCCAGACCGATCAGCACGATCGCGCCGAGCAGCGGAGCGGACCCATTCAATTGTCGAAATACCTTGATTTATCCAGCAACCGCTGGTCTCTCGCGCTCTGGCGTTCGTGGTGGTAGGCCCCGACTTGCTCGGCGACCCACTCTTCGAGCAGGCGACGCTGCAGGGCGAACATCTCTTTTTCTTCATCCGGCTCGGCGTGGTCATAGCCGAGAAGGTGCAGCACACCGTGAATTGTCAACAGCGCCAGTTCATGCCCCAGCGAATGGCCGGCGGCCGCGGCCTGCTCGGCGGCGAATTCGGGACACAACACAATATCGCCGAGCATCGCCGGTCCCGGCTCCGGAGCATCTGGGCGACCGCCCGGCTCCAGCTCATCCATCGGAAAGCTCATCACGTCGGTCGGCCCGGGCAAATCCATCCAGCGCATGTGCAGATCCGCCATCGCCGCGGTGTCCAATAGCACCATCGACAGCTCTGCCGCTGGGTTGATGTCCATTCGGGCGATGACGAACCTTGCGACGCTGACCAATTCGGATTCGGAGACATCGATTCCCGATTCGTTGGCGACTTCGATACTCACAGCGTTGTCACCGACGGCTGCGGGCACTCGACGCCCGCCGGGCTGCCCGGTTCATGGTCAGACCAGATTCCTCGTATCGCGCGTAGGCATCCACGATTTCGGAGACCAGCCGATGTCGGACCACGTCGACGCTGGTCAATTCGGCGATGTGAATGTCGTCGATGCCTTCGAGGATGTCGGCCGCGGCCCGCAGTCCCGACCTGTTGCCGCCCGGCAAGTCGATCTGCGTAACATCGCCGGTGACAACGACTTTTGAACCGAATCCGAGTCGGGTGAGGAACATCTTCATCTGCTCAGCGGTGGTGTTCTGCGCCTCGTCGAGAACGATGAACGCGTCATTCAACGTGCGGCCGCGCATATACCCGAGCGGCGCGACCTCAATTACCCCGGACGCCATCAACTTTGGGATCAGCTCGGGATCCATCATGTCGTGCAGCGCGTCGTAAAGCGGACGTAGGTAGGGGTCGATCTTCTCACTCAGCGTGCCGGGCAGAAAGCCAAGCCGCTCACCGGCTTCCACCGCCGGCCGGGTCAGGATGATGCGGGTAACCTGTTTGCGCTGCAG
>DASZKQ010000154.1:0-2724 GCA_035552835.1 Mycobacterium sp.
CGCTCCACCACGTAGTGATCCGGGTACCGGTAGTGCATTCCGACGAGATCTTTGCCCAACGACACAGCTCTCGAACCTACCTAGTCAGTCTGAGTAATAGCGCGCGGGCGCCGCTAGCGTGTCTCGCGGTGGGCTTGGTGCTTGCCGCAGTTGGGGCAGAACTTCTTCAGCTCCAGCCGGTCGGGGTCGTTGCGGCGGTTCTTCTTCGTGATGTAGTTGCGGTGCTTGCACACCTCGCACGCCAAGGTGATCTTGGGCCGTACGTCGGTACTGGAGGCCACTTCGGTTCTCTTTCCGGGTTCTCGTTGTTGTGTTGTAGCGATGGCCGGACTCGAACCGGCGACCTAACGATTATGAGTCGTTCGCTCTAACCGACTGAGCTACATCGCCTCGCGTACGCGCCGCCTGCCTGCTCGGCGTCCGCCGAGCCCCCTAACGGAATCGAACCGTTGACCTTTTCCTTACCATGGAAACGCTCTACCGACTGAGCTAAGGGGGCCGCACCCGTAGCGACCAGTCGAGCCGCGCCGCGGGCCTAAAAGAGGGTACAGCCTGGGCTGCGAGGGCGCCAAACCCAGCGGCTATAGGCTGAGCAGGTGCCTGATTCCGACCGGCTTTACTTCCGCCAATTGCTCTCCGGCCGCGACTTCGCCAAGGGTGACGGGTTCGCGACCCAGATGCGCAACTTCGCCTACTTGATCGGGGACCGCCAGACCGGTGACTGCCTGGTGGTCGACCCGGCATACGCCGCCGGCGATCTGCTCGACGCGCTGGAGGCCGACGGCATGCACCTGTCCGGGGTGCTGGTGACTCATCACCATCCCGACCATGTCGGCGGCTCGATGATGGGCTTCGAACTTAAGGGCCTGGCCGAGCTGCTGGAGCGCGTCAGCGTCCCCGTGCACGTCAATTCGCAAGAGGCGCTGTTTGTTTCACGTATTACCGGGATCAGCATGGGCGACCTCACCCAGCATGAGCATGGCGACAAGGTCAGCGTCGGCGACATCGAAATCGAGCTGCTGCACACCCCCGGTCACACGCCGGGCAGTCAATGCTTCCTGCTCGACGGCCGCCTGGTTGCCGGTGACACGTTGTTTTTGGAGGGGTGTGGCCGCACCGATTTTCCCGGCGGAGACTCTGACGAGATGTTCCGCAGCCTGCAAAAGCTCGCCCAGCTGGCTGGTGATCCAACGGTGTTTCCCGGACACTGGTACTCACTTGAACCCAGTGCATCGTTGTCGGAGGTCAAGCGTTCCAACTATGTCTATCGCGTCGCTGATCTCGATCAGTGGCGAATGTTCATGGGTGGCTAACTAAGCACTTACGGGCCCTCCAGCGAATTTTCTCGCCCGTATGCGCTGTGATATAAGCGGAGGGATGGACTCTTCGATGGGATGGATCGAAGATCGTTGGCACCAGGTGGCGGGCGCGACGTCCGGCACCTGGTTGGCATGGGCCGTCTGGGCTCTGGCCATTCTCGGCATAATCGCGCTGATCTACGCCAATCAACAGATCCGCCGCAATCGTCGGCTGGCAACCGAAGAGACCCGGCCACACGTCGGGATGTTCATGGAGCCGCACGCCGCCGATTGGCATCTGATCGAGCTCGTGGTGCGGAACTTCGGTAAAACCCCGGCCTACGACGTGCAGTTCACGTTTCCGCACCCACCGACCGTCGCCGAATACGAAAACGCCACCGACGGATACGCGGACGTCGTCGAGCTGCAACTCCCCCGCCAATTGCCCGCTCTGGCGCCCGGGCAGGAGTGGCGCACGGTGTGGGATTCGGCGCTCGACCGCAACGAGCTGGGTGAGGGCATCGAGTCGCGCTTTCCGGGCACGCTGACTTACTACGACCGCGTCGAAGCTCCCCGTGGATGGAAGTTCTGGCAGCGTCGCCGGCGTCCATTTGAAACCAAGGTGGTGCTGGACTGGGCCGCGCTGCCGCCGGTTCAGCGGATCGAGCTGATGACGACCCACAACCTGGCCAAGCGGGAAAAAGAGAAGCTGGAACTTCTTCGCAGCCTGCTGACCTATTTCCACTACGCCACCAAGGAAACTCGCGCCGACGTCTTCCGCAGCGAGATCGAACGGATGAACCGCGCGGTGGAGGAAACCAAGGATCGGTGGCGCACCCGCCAGATCGACGCGCCGCCGACCGACGTCAGCCTGCGTTGGGGTGACGCCGAAGCCGAGCTGGGCAAGCACCGCGGCGAGCGAGTGGTCTAGCGACGCCATGAGCGGCCCGGTCAGCTATCGCCTCGACGAGTCCGTCGCATTCATCACCATGGATGACGGCAAGGTCAACGTGCTGGGCCCGAGCATGCAGCAGGCGCTCAACGAAGCACTCGACAACGCCGACCGCGACGACGTGGGCGCGGTGGTGATCGCCGGAAACCACCGGGTCTTCAGCGGCGGGTTCGACCTGAAAGTCCTGACCTCCGGCGATATTCAGCCTGCGATCGACATGCTAAAGGGCGGCTTCGAGCTCTCCTATCGGCTGCTGTCCTATCCCAAGCCGGTGGTGATGGCGTGCACCGGGCACGCCATCGCAATGGGTGCGTTCTTGCTGGCCAGCGGCGACCACCGGGTGGCCGCGCCGGCCTTCAACATCCAGGCCAACGAGGTCGCGATCGGTATGACGATCCCGTACGCGGCGCTGGAGGTGATGAAGCTGCGGCTGACGCGATCGGCCTACCAGCAAGCCGCCGGGCTGGCGAAGAC
>DASZKQ010000155.1:0-8933 GCA_035552835.1 Mycobacterium sp.
GTGCCCATCCCGCCGGCGCCCAGCAGTCGCTCGACCCGGTACCCGGCGAAGACCCGACCGGCGCTCAACATGCTGGCGTGTGTCCTTCGTTTCGATCCGGGCGCTTGCAGATGGCCGAGGATAGCCCGGCTGCCCGGAGAATACCCGCCGGCGTGTGCTGCAATGACCTGATGAGCCCTCAGGATCATGCCGCATATTTAGCCGACGTCACTGCGATCGAACAGGTCAAGTACCGCTATATGTGGGGGCTGGACACCAAACACTGGGACGACTTCGCCGACACGCTCACCGAGGACGTCAAAGGCGACTATGGGTCCTCGCTCGGCGAGGAGCATCACTTCACCAACCGTGCCGACCTGGTGGACTACATGCGCTCATCGCTGGGACCGGGCGTCATCACCGAACACCGAGTGACCCATCCGGAGATCACCGTGACCGGCGATGAGGCGACCGGCCGCTGGTATCTGCAAGACCGCGTGATCGTGGCCGAGTTCAACTTCATGCTGATCGGCGCCGGCTTCTACCGCGACCGCTATCGCCGCACCGCCGACGGATGGCGGATCAGCGCGACGGGATATGACCGGACCTACGATGCGACGATGTCGTTGGCGAACCTCGACTTTAAGGTGAGGCCCGGTTGCGCTCTGGCCTAAATCGCTTGTGGCTGAAGCTTATTGAGTGATTGCAATGACGGCGCCGGGCTGCAGCCACTGGATGATCTGCACCAGTGTGGCGTCGTCGATCGCCACGCAACCCTCAGTCGGGCCACCGTCGGTGGCGTGGAAGAAAAACGCTGCGCCTTTGCCCGGCTGGCGGTTTGGGTTGACGCCCATCACCACCGCGTGTTTGTACTGCGGAATCTCGAGGTTTTCACTCGCTCCGGTATCGAACGGGCACTGAGCTTTCTGGCAGACCTGCATCGTGTTGAAGGTCGGGCTGTTGTCATCGCCGTTCCACCAGTGGCTGGAGTCGACCTGCACGTACTTCAGTCCGCCACCGGGATTGGGCGCCGTCCCGAATGCGAACGGCAAGGAGTAGACCCCCATCGGGGTAGCCGGATAGCCGCTTTTGGCTTGCTGCGCAAGACCTGCCGATCCGACATGGGCGGGTATGCCGGCCGCGACCGGCTGCCAGCCCGCGGCGCCACGTTGGTAGACGTCCAGCTTTGCGTTCGAACCGCCCACTCCGACAACGGAAACCACTTGGGTCGCATTGCCGACCGAAGGGGCAAACCAGGGTGCGCCGACTGCACCACCCGTTGGAGCTGCGGCCAGGGTGACAACGGCAGTGCACACCGTAGCGCACAGCGAACCCAGCAGTCGGCGCACCGTCTTATGGTCATGCTGAGCAATCCTGACGTCAAGTAAAGGTTTAGCGTCGATCCGATCACCGCGTGGACGCGACTGGACGCTGGCCACCTGTCGTTGCTGGCTGCGGCAATATGGTCGTATACGTCGCGCACAGGATCCCGGGGTATAGAGAGCAGGGAATGGCACCGACAGATCGCAGCCGCACGCCGTCGGACGGCGGCAATACGACCAAGCTCGCCGCGGCGAGCGGCGTCGGCGTGCCGCCACTGACGGTTTGGCTGGGCTCGGCGATGTACACGTTTCCGGCCGACCGGGACGTCATCGTGGGGCGCGACCGCGGCTGCGACATCTGTTTCCACGACCTCAACCCTGACGAGCTCACGCTGATATCGCGGGTGCATGCAATCCTGCGGTTCGACCGCACACAGTGGGTCGTCGTCGACAAAAGCCAAAACGGGGTCTATGTCGCTGGTTCGCGCGCCGCCGTGGTGCCCATCCACGACCGCCTGAGCATCACGCTGGGCGGTCCGCGTGGGCCCCAGTTAACGTTCCGGGTCGCCAAATCGCCGACACCGTCGCCGCCCCGTGATCCGCGGACGCCCGACCGCATGCCCGACGAGCCGCCGGGCGCCAGCCCGAAGACGACCGCGTTCCGACCAGTGAACCCGCCCCCGACCCGAGCACCGGTCCGTCCTATCCGAGCGCAGAAGCATCCGAGCCGACCCGTTCCGCCGCGGACCGGAGGATCGTCGGGCTTGGTGACGGTCGGTCGCGCCAAGACCAACACCGTCGTCGTCGACGACGCGTTGGCCTCCCGTGTGCACGCGGTGTTGGTATCCACTCCGGCCGGTCTGGAGATCCGCGACAACAACAGCAGCAACGGCACTTTCGTGAACGGCACGCTGATCTCGCAGGCGATGCTGCGCGACGGCGACGTCGTCACGATCGGCAACACCGACCTGCTCGCGACCGGCAACACCCTGGTGCCGCAGCCCGCGGCGGCCCGCACCAGCGGGCTTATCGCGCACGGGTTGGCGCTGACCGTCGACGGGCGCCAGCTGCTGCAGGATGTGTCCTTCACCGCCAAACCGGGGACGCTGACCGCGGTGATCGGGCCGTCGGGCGCCGGAAAATCCACGCTGGTCAAGCTGATTGGCGGTGCGATGGCGCGCAGCGCCGGTGTGGTCACCTTCGACGGACACGACGTGCACGCCGAGTACGCCTCGATGCGCTCGCGCATCGGGGTGGTGCCCCAGGACGACGTCGTGCACCGCCAGCTCACCGTCGAGCAGGCGCTCAGCTACGCCGCCGAACTGCGACTGCCGCCCGACACCTCGACCGACGATCGCCGGCAGGTGGTCGAGCGGGTGCTGAACGAGCTGGAGTTGACCGCGCACAAGAAGACTCGCGTCGACAAGCTGTCCGGCGGGCAGCGCAAGCGCGCGTCAGTGGCCATGGAGCTGTTGACTGGCCCGTCGTTGCTGATCCTCGACGAACCGACGTCGGGGCTCGACCCGGCGTTGGACCGGCAGGTGATGGCGATGCTGCGCCGGCTCGCCGACGCCGGCCGGGTGGTCATTGTCGTCACGCATTCGCTGACCTACGTGAGCATGTGCGACCAGCTGCTGCTGCTGGCGCCGGGCGGCAAGACCGCCTTTGCTGACCCGCCGTCGCAGATCGGGGCGGCGATGGGCACCATCGACTGGGCTGACATCTTCGCCCGGGTGAGCACCGACCCCGACGGTGTGCACCGGGCGTTCCTGGCACGCCACCCCGCTGCCCCGCGGCGGCCATCACCGACCGCTGGCGCCACACGGCTGGGAAAACCGCCGCGGACCAGCCGATGGCGTCAGGTCTGGACGCTGGCCCGTCGTCAAACCCGGCTGATCACCGCCGACCGCGGCTACTTCGCGTTCTTGGCGCTGCTGCCGTTCGTGCTCGGGGTGCTGTCGCTGGCGGTGCCCGGCAATACCGGGTTTGGATACGCCAACCCGACCGGGCCGCAGCCCGAGGAGCCCATCGACATCCTGATCCTGCTCAACATCGGCGCGGTGTTCATGGGGACCGCGCTGACCGTGCGCGATCTGGTTGGCGAGCGGATGATTTTCCAGCGCGAGCGGGCCGTGGGTCTATCAGCGTCGGCCTACCTGATGGCCAAAGTCCTTGTCTTCAGCGCCGCGGCGCTGATTGACACCGCGCTGATGGTCGTCATCATGACCCTCGGCAAAGGCGCGCCGCCGCATGGCGGGGTGCTGTTGGGCGGCGGCGTTCTGCCCGGCGTCATCGAGTTGTGGCTGACACTGGCCGCGACGGCGATTGCCTCGGCGATGGTGGGGCTGGCGATGTCGTCGTTGGCCCGCTCTACCGAGCAGGTGCTGCCGATGCTCGTGGTGACCATCATGGTGTCAATGGTGTTGGCGGGTGGCCTGATTCCGGTGACCGGGCGGCTGCTGCTGGACCAGATTTCATGGCTGGTGCCGGCCCGTTGGGGTTTCGCCGCATCGGCCTCGACCGTCGATCTGAACCACATCGAGGCGGCGCTGCCCACCGATCGGTTGTGGCGCCATGTGCGCAGCGCATGGCTGCTCGACATGGGCATGCTTGTGCTGTTGGCCGCCGTTTTCATCGGCATCGTCCGCTTCCGGCTGCGGTTGCGGGCACGCAGCTAGGGGCTTGCCGATGACGGTGAATTGACCGCTCTTCCTTCGGTAGTAGCGTTACCGCCAGTCAGGGAAGGGTTAGCGATGTTCGTCGACACCGCAATGCTGCACTCCGGGGCGGACCAGTCGTACCGCGCGAGCGAGCACGCTCAAGACGGCGCGAATCACCTGTCAGTCGCTGCGCCAGTAGCCGGGATATTCGGCAGGTTCGCCGCCGCCGAAGATTTCCACGACGCCGTGACCTCGGCGCACGCCCACCACGTCAAAACCCTGCAAAGCCACCAGCAGAACCTCGACGAGGTCGGCACGAAGGCGCATCACGTGGCGTCATCGTTCTCGGCGATGGACGACAACAATGCGAAGGCGTTGCGGGAAATGTAGTGACCCTGACCTACATGAGCCGGGACGTGCTGGCCAAGCTTGCCGGCGGCGATCCCTGGAAGGTCAACGCCACGCTACAAAGCGGCCGACCGGCGCAGATCGCAAGCCTTGGCCAAGCGTTTCATAATGCTGGTCAAGCCACACAAGAAGCTGAGAAGGCGTTCGCCGAGGCGCGCCGCCGCGTCGATGCCTGGATCCGTGACAACGGGCAGCATCCGATCACGGACTCGGCCCAAGTGCAACGGACTGCCGCCGCATTGGGTCTGCAAGCCGCCCAGCTGCCCAAAATCGCCGTCGATCTGGAAAACATCGCCGGTGCGCTGGCCCAGGCGCAAGGAACCGCCAACGGCTACATCGCGGCGTTGGAGACCCGGCTGCAAACTCTCGACGACTGGATCGGCCAAGCCGACGACCTGATCAAGCAGGACGAAAAACTCCTTGCCCAAACCGACGACGAGGACGACATCTGCGAGCTTGAAGACGACATCGATCGGCTCGAGGAATACATCAACGATTGTGAACGCGAAGCCATCGACGACACCAAAGCAACGCTGCAGCAGGTCGAGAAAGTCCGCAACGACTATGCGGACGAGCTGAAAAACGCCGAGGCCAACCTGCGCACCGACGGATACGATCCGACGGCGATCCAAGCGCTGGACGGTGAAGACACCAAAGGCCAAGCCGCCGGAGACCTTCCACCATCCGGACTCGAGGCCGGCGAGCTGACCGACATTCGGCGGGTCACCAATCAAGCCGTTGTGGATCAGATGGCCAAGGTGCGCGCAGCGCAGAAGGCTGTTGACGACGCGGCGGCCACGGCCTACACGAAAGGCCCAGGCTCTCCGGAGGGAGAGGCCGCGTTTGCGAGACTGCCCCAGCTCAAGAAAAACCTCGCCGACGCCCTCAACGATCTCGGCAAGCTGCCCGATTACAACAACATCGATCCCGCGGCGATGCGCAGCAGCCCGGATGGCCATTTCCTTTTTGGCTACACGGCCGACGGGCAGCCTGTACAGGTCACCGGTCAGCTGAAGAACGGCACCGGCGAAATCTTCGACCAGGGCACCGGAACCTATTACACCTTCAAGGACGGCAAGCTCGTCGGCACCCGCACGCCAGATCCCGGCCGCGTCGAAGCTACCGACGAACCGCTGCTAAGCGCCGTCACGTTGGCAGTCGGGGCGCCGGAACTGAAGGCTGGCGGCGAAGCCGTCGTGCAAGGCTTCAAGGCGCTCTTAGAACGGCGAGCGCTCGGCCTCGGCGCCGACATCACGTCGGACAACGTCTTTCCACAGACCTTCGCCGCGGCCGAAAGTCGCGCCGAGGCAGCAGCTCACAATCTCGCCACCGAACAAAGCGAACACGTCCCGGCTTCGCTTCCCCCAGGCGCCGCTGCCGACCACCCGGCCCCGGTGACAACGACCGATCACCCCGCACCCGCGACGGCGCATGACCCGCCGGTCGCCGGTGGCGGCGCACACGCCGCACCACCACCACTCGGGCTGAGCTCTGAGCCTGTGGCGCCCAGCCCCGAATTCACCTTGGACAACCCGTTAGATCACATGACGTCCGAGCTGCGGGCACTGTCCGAACAACATCTCAGCGGAAGCGGGGAAACCGTGCTCGGACCGTACAATCCGGCAGATGGCGGTCCATCGTACATTGAGGTCGCACAGCAGCACGGAGCCAGCTATTTCGACATCGGGCAAGCGTGGAATACAGCGACTCCCACCGAACGGCTCGCCGCAAATCAACATGTACTCGACATCGCTATCGCCAACCGCGACAGCATTACGCTCTCAGTGCCGTTCCGCATGATTCGCGAAGACTCATACACCGCCGCTGAAATCAGATATCTCGAAGCCCACGGCTATCAGCGTAGCGGACTCAGTATATTGGTTCCGTCGAGTCAAGGAGCACATTAGATGACCAGATTGTTAGAGCTTTTTCTCCGTTACCTTAGCGTACTGTACTTAGATCCGAGTTACCGCATCACCAATTCAAGTACTAGTGGTTCGCCGACGGAGAACGCCTCCTTACGCTTGACCGGAGACACCTTGAGTTGGCATCTAATCAATGATCGAGGTCAGGTTTACCTGGCGGTTGCGCCGACGAGACTGGAGACACGCGAGAACTGGTTTCGAATAACTTCGGTGCGGCAATACCTCGATCAGGTGGAAGAGCAAGGTACGTTGCTTACCGATGAGCTTGCGTCATGGCTGAGTCATAACGTTAGCCGCGTGGAGGAATTGTTCGCCAACGATTCTATCGCCGCGAGTTCCTGCAAAGCGCTCATTGATCTAGAGGAGACGAAAGCGATCAAGCTGTTCGGACCTCCACAACAAACTTCGTAGCGCTTTCCAGGGCCAAAACGACGCGCCGAACTTGCGAACGGTGGATGCCGACAGAACTTCACCAACTCGAAAATCGTTGACGACCCCAACAAACCTCCCACACCGGGACTACATCGAGCAATCCCAAACAGCGCTCTCGTTCCACCAACCGGGCGACGGCACGACAATACCCAATCATCGGACCCGACGGAAAGGGCGCCGAGTGGACACCCTGCTCGACTCCGGATACTAAAGAAGCAGGTAAAAAATGGTCGACTTCTCGCGCCTATCGGCAAACTGGATTGAATGGTCTAGCATCTCCCAGCTTACGAACATAGCCGTCTCGTCGGGCTGCGGCGACTGTCAAATTATTTTTGCTTCTGACGACTATTCTGTGCATCTCCGCAACGACGGCACCTGGTGGATAATAGATACGGTTGACGACCGCGGACAACGACACAATGACACTGCCAGATTATCTACTTTTGACCTGGCGGAAAAATACCTAATCTGGACTTGGGCCTCAAGCGCAAGGGGCGCGGGCGGTGCAAAGCGGTTGGGTCCGCGATCGTACTCGTTAGGTTTCAGTCCAGAGGTCGAGGCACTGCCGATCAAGGAAGGTGTCGCGGAAGTACGATCGGGCGCCGGGAACGCAATTTTGATGGAGCCCAATGCCACCATCTTTAGCCACCTAATGTCGAAATCGGTGGATGAAATTGAGCAGATGGTGCGGCAAGGTCCTTACCTAGACAACTGAACGATTCGGCATCTTGGGCGTCACGGCCCTTCGGCCTTGCAAGCGTGGCCTAGTCGTGTATGCCTGTGCTGAGATTGGCGCCATCCTTTGCCAGCTCGCTGGCATAGAAATCGTTGCCGCCCCTAGGCCTGCTCCAATCGGTTCGCCATCTTTCGCAGGGCACCCATTGGTGAATACCGGGATTGGCGATCAGCGATACTATCGCTGCATGCCGTCGGACATGCCGCCCGGAGCAGTTCCCAACGATCAAGGCCAGCACTGGGGTCCTCCACCGTCGGCCGCATCGATCCCATCGGCTCAAACGCCGCCCGCACTGCCGATGGCACTCGGTCGGCCGCCCCGTTGGCCCGCGCTCACCGCGCTCGCGATTGCGCTCATCGCCCTAGCTGTCGGCCTCGTGGGATGGTTCCGTCCAGCGCCGCACAACAATCAGCCCCTGCCCAAACCGACGTACACCGAACAACAGACCGCCGACGCCAAAGCAAAAGTATGCGCTGCCTTCGGGGAGTTAGACCGTGCGGTGGGGGTGCTGAAAGCGCTGCCTCATGGTACTGACCCTGTCGTCGAGGCGGTTAATATTCGACAAGTATTCGATGTATTCAGCCGACATTTCTTTGCGACGCTGTCCGAGGAGCCAGCGACACCGGCTGATCTTGCGACCGCTATGCGTAAGCAAGCAAGTTCGCTCGAAGAACTTGTGATTGGTTATCAGGACGGATTTACTAGTGCTGACCCAGAGATGCAGCCGTCGTTGCACGTGAACGACGCGACGGCCGATACAATTCGGCAGTTGTGCAAATGACTGTCCCTGACTATCCGCCCGGTGAATGGTCGGCACTACTTGTCGGGGCGCAGTGGGTGAGTATCACAGCGGTGACCGCCCTCAATAATGCTATTGCTAATCGCGGAACAGTTCAGACGAGCTTTTCTCAACTTCACGAAACATTGCAGCAAGCCATCACGACTAGCCTCGCTGGGCAGGAGGGGATGACGGCCGAAGCCATCCGAGACGCATTTCGGCAAGGCGCCGACCAGGCTGCCCAGGTCGCAGAAAAAAATGGCACCTATAAAAAAGCTCTACAAGGCGCGCTCGACAGCGTGACTCACCTTCGCGACAAATTGACTAGTATCGCCCGTGATGGCAATCAAAAAATCGATAATATTTTGAAATCGAATGACAAACCCGAGATTAAAGTTACTAAGATCGCCGAAGCTGTCGCAGAGTGTCAGCGGCAAGCGAACCAAGCTGCGGCAGATTGTGCCTTTAGCATCATCGGTGAGGGCCAAAAAGTGCTGGACGCGCAGGATCCCGGTCGGTCGTTCTACGGAATGGCCAATGACGCAGGCATCAATGCGAATCAGCAACCCAACCTGAAGGCCATCGAGGACCAGGTCCGAGGGAAGTTGAACCAGCCCGCGCGGCCGGGCAGCCTAATAGGAAATGCCGGAGCCGGCCAAGGAGCCCTGGCACCCGCAGCAGCTCCCCCACCCG
>DASZKQ010000156.1:0-7697 GCA_035552835.1 Mycobacterium sp.
GCCGGCTTCGACCACACCCTTGGTCAGTACCGCGAACAACGCCAGCGACGAACCCGCCACCACTGCCAGCAGCACCGCGGCGACCGCACCCGACCAGATCCGGGCGCCCAGCACACACAACACCAATGCCGGGCCCATCACCAGGGCCACCACCGCCCAAGTTCCCAGCGGGGCTCGCTGCTGGTCCGACGTCGGATTGCCGACCGCGACGATGACTGTCACCGCACCGGCCAGCGAGGCTGCCCAGAACCACTCCCAAGCGGTGACCTGTTGATGGATAATTCGCGCGTTGATCGGCAACGCGAACAGCAAAACCGTCACCTGCAGCGCGGTCACCAAAATCACGGAGCCCAGGCTTAGCGCCGCGGCCTGCAGAGCGTAATTGGCCACCGCAGCGACTGCGCCCCACCACCACCGGGTGTCGCGCACCGACAGGCGGAACAACTCCCATACGCCGACCGGTTTATCGACGATCTCGTGCGCGGAACGCTGACGAATAACCGATCCGATAGCCGATACCAGCGCGGCGCCCAAAGCCAGGAGCACGGCGGCGATCTCTGCCCTGTCCATGGGCGACCTCCTCCCCGACTCTCAGACCACTGTTCCATAGACACGCTACTGAGTTGAGTAACGAAGGCGCGTTTCTACGGCACCTTTCCGACGGCCACGACGTCACGTCCGGTGCCGGCGGCAATGCTGGCCGCCTCCCCGCGGGCCAGCGCGATGGTCGAGACGATCACCAGGACCGCGGCGGCGATCAGCGCGAATACCTCGGGGCCGTTGGCGTTTAACGTCTCGTCGAGCACCAAGACCCCGAGCAGCGAGGCCACCGTCGGCTTGGCCACGGTCACCGCCGGCAGCGAGGCGGTCAGCGCACCGGCCCGGAATGACGACTGCTGAAAGATCATCCCGGCCAGCGCGGCCGGTATCAGACAGTAGGCTTCCGGCGCGCGCAGCAATGCCCCGAAGCCGCCGGAAACCGCCCCGACGGCGCCCTTGGTCAGCACCGCGAACAGCGCCAGCGACGAGCCCGCCACCACCGCCAGCAGCACCGGCGCGGCCGGACCGCCGGACCAGATTCGCGCGCCCAGCACGCACAACACCAAGAGCGGACCCATCACCACGGCCACTGCCATCCACGTTCCCGGCGAACCTCGGGAGTTGCCGGCATCCGGGTCGCCGACGGTCACTACGACCGCCAGTGCGGCAGCCAACAGCACCGCCCACACCCATTCCCACCGGGTCACCCGGTAATGCGCCAGCCGGGCATAAATCGGCAATGCGAACAGCAGCGAGGTCACCTGCAACGCCGTCACCAGCATCACCGAGCCCAACGCCAGCGCGGCGGCCTGCAGGCTGTAGTTGGCGATGGCGCCACAGCCGCCCAGCCACCACCGGGCGTCGCGCAACGACAAGCGGAAGAGCTCGAGGTGGCCGACCTGCTTATCGGTGATCTCCTGCGCGGAGCGCTGGCGGACCACGTCGCCGATCGCGGACGCCAGCGCGGCGCACAGCGCGATCAACGCCGCGAAATCCACTTTCGACATGCCCGATCTCCTCGCCGAGGGCCAACCCGCAGTGGGTTACCAACACCGACTGTTAACCAACAGTTTCCACGAACAGCCTATGGCGCTAGCGGCGTGCGGTGCTCAAAACAGAAGCAGCGGCTCCATGTCCGGGTCCGGTGATGTCGGTTGGTCGTTGCCGTCGGCAGCCATAGCGGCCGCTTCGCCGCGGACAAGGACCGTCGCCGCGACCAACGCGAGTAACGCCGCGATATCGACCTTCGCTATGGCGATACCCCCTCGTCTAGGCACGACCGGAATGCCGCTATCTATACGTGCCGAATCACAAATTGTTTCATGAACAAGGGGTAATCCCGGCTAACGCCACGACCCCTAAACCTGGGCGCTTGAGCGGCTGCAACGCCAACTGGGACCACACCGCCCAACAAGCTGCTTCAATACTGGTGGGGTCCAGATGGGAGCACCTCGAGGCTTCTCCCGCGAGTGCAGTTGACGGCGCCGCGATGCGCGGCAGGTGCGCGGCTAACAACCGCGCGAAGGGTAGGTGATGGCAGCTCATGACGCCTGAAGAGCCACACAACGAACCCCGGCCCATCCCACGGCCGGGACCGCGGCCCGGACCCAGACCAACATCCCGTCCCCACCCTCATCCAGTCCCAGGGCCGCTGGTCAATGACCCGCACCGATTCGGACGCGTCGACGCCGACGGGACGGTATGGCTGATCACCGCGGACGGCGAGCGGGTCATCGGGTCCTGGCAGGCCGGCGACGCCGAAGCCGCGTTCGCTCATTTCGGCCGGCGATTCGACGACTTGAGCACCGAGATCACGCTGATGGAAGAGCGGCTGGCTTCGGGAACCGGCGACGCCCGCAAGATCAGAGCCACCGCGGCCGGGCTAGCCGAAACGTTGCCGGACGCACATGTGCTCGGGGATGTCGACGCGCTGGCCGCCCGGCTGGCCGGCATTGCTGAGCACGCCGAAGCAGTTGCGGCCGCGGATCGCTCGCGTCGCGAAGAGCATCGCGCAGGCCAGACCGCACGCAAAGAAGCGTTGGCCGCCGAAGCCGAGGAGTTGGCCAACACCGCTACGCACTGGAAGGCGGCCGGCGACCGGCTACGCGCCATTCTCGACGAATGGAAGACGATCAGCGGTCTGGACCGCAAGACCGACGATGCGCTG
This sequence comes from Mycobacterium sp., assembly GCA_035552835.1. GTDB lineage: Bacteria > Actinomycetota > Actinomycetes > Mycobacteriales > Mycobacteriaceae > Mycobacterium. The sequence continues at coordinate 2,708 of DASZKQ010000156.1, forward strand.
TGGAAGCGCTACTCGGCTGCGCGGGAAACCTTCAACCGGCGACGCGGATCCCATTTCGCGGAGTTGGATCGCGAGCGGGCGGGTGCCCGCGAGGCGAAAGAGCAGCTCTGCGTGCAGGCTGAAGAGCTCGTCGGTTCGACGGACTGGGGTGCCACCAGCGCCGAGTTCCGCAAGCTGCTCACCGACTGGAAGGCCGCCGGACGCGCGGCGCGCGACGTCGACGATGCGCTGTGGCACCGGTTCAAGGCCGCCCAGGACACCTTTTTCAAGGCGCGAAATGCCGCGACCACTGAGCGGGACTCCGAATTGCAGGCCAATGCCACCGCCAAAGAGGCGCTGCTGGCCGAGGCGGAAAAACTCGACACCAGCAATCACGAGGCCTCCAGGTCGGCGCTGCGGTCGATCGCCGAGAAGTGGGACGCGATCGGAAAGGTGCCGCGAGAACGGTCGGCCGAGCTCGAGCGGCGGCTGCGCGCCATCGAGAAGAAGTTGCGTGACGCCGGCGAATCGGACTGGTCGGACCCGCAGGCTCAGGCCCGCGCGGAGCAGTTCCGGGCGCGTGCCGAGCAGTTCGAACGCCAAGCCCAGAAAGCCGAGACGGCCGGGCGCAGCAAGGAAGCCGAGGAGGCCAAGGCCAATGCCGCGCAGTGGCGGCAATGGGCTGACGCCGCCGCGGATGCGCTGACCCGCAAGCCCTAACTAGACGAGGCGTTGCCGTTGTTGTCGGGCGCCTGGGTCGGCTCGGCGTCGTCGAGGGATTCCAGCAGCGTTCGGGACTGCCGGTGCGCGGCGGCTCGACGGCGTTGCTCCTCGGCGGCAAGTTGCACGATTGTGCGTGACCACACCACCCGCGCCCAGTGAAACGTCAACAGGATGATGGTGATCCAAGCCACCACCAAGCCGACACCGGGGCCCGGATGACCGGTTGACACGGTCTGCCGCGACCAAACGGCCAGCAACCCAGCAGCGCTGGCCACTGCCGAACCTGCCAACGCCACCCATGCCAACGCCCAGCGTCGGGTCAACAACGCCAACATCGAGAAGCCGACGCCGAAAACCAGCGCCAGCCAACCGAATACCCGTGATGGCAGCCCCACCGCGGCCGCCCCGGAACCATGGGTGGAAAACAGCACATCCCATCCGCGTACGTGACCGGTATGCGGCAAGATGAACGACGCGAGCAGCAGAAAAATCAGGATCGATACAACCAAAGCCCTTGCGCCCGGCTCGATTTCGCGGGCGATACGGCGCTCGGCCGCCTCGATATCATCCCTGAAGTCGTCGAACGGGCCCTGGTTCCGCTCGCTTCCGCTCACCGAGTGCACCCGAGCGGCTCAGCCGCTTGCCCGACGCCTGGCATGCCAAGACCGACACCGCCGGGACGTCGCCCGTCGGCGTAGGCGTCGCCGGCGCGGGTACGGCGGTGGGTGATGACGTCGCCGTCGGCGATCAGGTGATGCGGCGCGGCGTCGGTGACGATCGTGGTGACGATGTCACCCGGGCGCACCTGCTGTCCCCCGGGCGTGAAATGCACTAGCCGACCGTCTCGCGCGCGCCCGCTCATCCGCGCGGTGCGACTGTCCTTGCGGCCTTCCCCGGTGGCCACCAGCAACTCGACGCTACGTCCGATCTGGTTGCGGTTCTCCTCCAACGCGATTTGCTCTTGCAGCGCCACCAGTCGCTCATACCGTTCCTGGACGACGGCTTTGGGCAGCTGACCGTCCAGCTCGGCGGCGGGGGTGCCGGGGCGTTTGGAGTACTGGAAGGTGAACGCACCGGCGAACCGGGCCCGCCGAACGACGTCCAGCGTCGCGGCGAAGTCCTCCTCGGTCTCGCCGGGGAAGCCGACGATCAGGTCGGTGGTAATGACGGCGTGCGGCATCACCGCCCGCACCCGGTCGATGATGCCGAGATAACGCTCGGCGCGATAGGACCGGCGCATCGCGCGCAACAGCCGGTCCGACCCGGATTGCAGCGGCATGTGCAGGGCGGGGCAGACGTTCGGCGTTTGGGCCATCGCGTCGATGACGTCGTCGGTGAACTCGGCCGGATGCGGCGAGGTGAACCGCACCCGCTCCAGACCGTCGATGCGTCCGCATTCGATCAGTAGCTCGGCGAAGGCGCCGCGGTTGCGCGATAGCCGCGGGTCGGCGAACGAGACCCCGTATGCGTTGACGTTCTGGCCCAGCAGGGTGATTTCCAGCACGCCGGTGTCCACCAGCGACCGCACCTCGGCCAGGATGTCGTCCGGGCTGCGGTCGACCTCCTTGCCCCGCAACGACGGCACGATGCAGAATGTACAGCTGTTGTTGCAGCCAACCGAGATGGAAACCCAAGCGGCATAAGCAGATTCGCGCGCAGCGGGCAGTGCCGACGGAAACTCCTGCAACGCCTCGGCGATTTCTACCTGAGCGACTTTGTTGTGCCGGGCCCGGTCAAGCAGCGCGGGCAGCGATCCAATGTTGTGGGTACCGAAGACGACGTCGACCCACGGCGCCTTGTGCAGCACCGCGTCTTTGTCCTTCTGGGCCAGACAGCCACCGACCGCGATCTGCATGTTCGGGTCGCTGCGCTTGCGGGGCGCCAGGTGGCTGAGGTTGCCGTAGAGCTTGTTGTCAGCGTTCTCTCGCACCGCGCAGGTGTTGAAGACCACCACGTCGGCATCGGCGCCGTCGGGCGCGCGCCGGTAGCCGGCCGCTTCCAACAGGCCCGCTAATCGCTCGGAGTCATGGACGTTCATCTGACATCCGTAAGTGCGGACCTCGTAGGTGCGGCGCGACGCCAGCGGCGAGCGTTCCGCCGCTGCGTCCGGTGCCACCGTCGAAGTCACGGGGCCATAGTACGGCGACCGCCTCGGTCCGCGACTTACGGCACTGCCCGGCGACGACTCCACGTCCGCGCAAGTTGGCGTTGGAGCGCCGGATAGACGATCAAATATCGGAAAGGCTTGATGAAGGCCATGTATGCCCGACCGGACGGGCCGCGTGGTTTGACGTAGACGGCCATCTGGGCCTCGTGATCGTCGTCGCTATCGCGGCCGACCCACGCGACGTGCATCACCCCATGGACTGTCTGATTAGAGATCTCGGCGGCGAACTCGTCCTCGGTTCGGTACAGCGGCACAAACGGCAGATGGTCGAAATGCACGTCGTCTGCTGAACCACGCAGATCGTTCGGTAAGCGATCAGCGAGGGTGAATTCTCGCGTCCCGGGGATGGGCAATCGCTTTTCGGTGCCTGCGATGGTTGATATCCGACCCACATCAAACCATTTACCCAGGCGGTCCCGTACACCCCAAAGGAATCGCGTGGGCGCCGAGTCCGCGTTGACGGGGTCGGACTGGGTGACCATGTCGATCACGCTGGCAAAGTCGGCCATGTTGCCGCTGACGGCGGGGAGTCTCCAGACATCTTCGAGGGTGAAGTCGTCCACCACACGGTGGATACGCCATGGCTGCGAGAGTTGTACCTCGTTGGGAATCCTCACGATGCCTCCTTTATACGACGCCGTATAAAGCTTCGCAGAGTAGTCCGGATTAATCAATACGCCGCCGTATAATGCGGTGTTGTGCCTGCCAGAAAGACGCCACCGGAGGCGTGGGTCGACGCGGCGCTAGCCGCCCTGGCGGAAGGCGGACCTGAAGCCATCCGGATCGAGGTGCTCGCGGCGTCCCTTGGCGTTACCAAGGGCGGCTTCTATGGGGAATTCGCCGACCGCAGCGCATTAGTGGAGCGGATGCTCGACACCTGGGAGCAGACGGTGGTCGACGACGTCATCAGCCAGATCGAGAGCACCGAAGACGACGCGCACACAAAGTTGCGCCACCTGTTTGAGCTGGCGCGCCGTCACACACGCGCCGGACGCGGGCTTGCCGTTGAGTTGGCGGTCCGCGACTGGGCCCGCCGGAACCCCAGCGTCAACAAGCGACTCAACCGCGTGGATAACCGGCGAATGGCATATCTGCGCAAGCTTTTTCGACAGATCGGCTGCGGTCGTGATGACGCCGAGGCGCGCAGCTTTCTGGCGTTCTCGCTATTCGTCGGGAGCAATCTGATCATCGCCGAGCACGACGGCCGCTCTCGTCGTGACGTCATCAGCGATGCCTTGGACAATCTGCTGACCACTGCTGACACTGACCCGGCGCGCGAACGCGATAATCGCTGAGACGCTGTATCTCCCTGCGACGCAAGGCGCCCCGACGGTTCAGACGAGCCTGCGCTCGCGTTCGGCGGCCAGCTCGGCGCTGACCACGTCGTAGGCCATCGTCTGGCCGAACCCGCGGCGCGCCAGCATCGCCACCAGCCGGCGACTCACCCGGGCGTCATCGTTGTCGCCCAGGGTTTCCCGCCGCAGCTTGGCCCGCACCAGCTGTTCGGCGCGGCCACGCTCGGCAGCGGGGGTGATGCCGCCGAGCGCCGAGGTGATCACGTCGTTATCGACCCCCTTGGTATGCAGCTCAGCGGCCAACGCACGCTTGCCTTTTGCAGCGTTCGCCCGACGGGAGTGCACCCACTGCTCGGCGAAGCCGGCGTCGTCGATCAACCCGACGTCGGCCAGCCGGTCGAGCACCCGGGTGCTGAGGTCGTCGGGATAGCCGCGCTTGGCCAGCTGACCGGCCAGCTCAGCGCGAGTGCGTGCCTGCGCGGTGAGTAGGCGCAGGCACAACGCTCGCGCCAGCTCCTCGCGAGACGGCTCAGAAATCGACGGGGGCGGGCAAGACGCTGTCATCGGTCAAGCCATCCGTCACCACCGCGCCAATGCCGAGCTTTTCTTTGATCTTCTTCTCGATCTCGTTGGCCACGTCGGCGTTCTCCAGCAGGAAGGTGCGGGCGTTCTCCTTGCCCTGACCCAGCTGCTCGCCCTCGTAGGTGAACCAGGACCCCGACTTGCGGATGAAACCCTGGTCCACGCCCATGTCGATCAACGAGCCTTCCTTGCTGATGCCCTTGCCGTAGAGAATGTCGAACTCGGCCTGTTTGAACGGCGGCGA
>DASZKQ010000157.1:0-1885 GCA_035552835.1 Mycobacterium sp.
TGACGGTGTCCAGCGTGAGGATCTGGTCGAAGGTCTTCTCCGGCGGCCAACCCTTCATCGCCCAGATCGGTCCGCCGATGGAGATGTCAATCCGCGAGCCGCGCAGTGTTTTCCACAGTTCGCGCCCACCGCTGGTGGCAATGGCCAGCTCAACCAGATCGTCTGTCATGGGCTATGTCCTGTGTTGCTCGTCGAACACGAATACGACTTTGCCCTCCCGACCCCCGTCGCCTTGGGCGAGGCTTACCGCGTCTTTCCAGTCGTTCAGCCGCATGGTGCGTGCGACTCGTGCGCTCAGCGTGCCGTCGGCAACCAGCGCCACCAACTCGCGATACGCGCCATGCACAACCTCGATGTCGGTGCGGCGTAGCCAGTTGATTTCCCAGAATCCCGTCCAGTTCACATGGCGGCCAATCAGCTCAAGCACGGATACCGAGGCGCTTTGCCCCGACAAAGCCGCATAAGAGACCAATGTGCCCCCGAAGCGCAGATGCTGGGCGAGCTGCCGCGCCGCGCGGCCGCCGACGGAGTCGACGACGATGTCGAGCTGGGCATCGCTCAGTGACTCGGCCAGATTGGATTCCAAATTCTCATCGTCGATGACGACGCGATCCCCACCCCAGCCGCGGACCAGCTCGGCGGCGGCCTCGCGGCGGACCACGCTCACGGTTTTCCACCCGAACCGCTGCGCCAGCTTGATCAGGTACTCCCCGACCGCCGAGTTGCCCGCCGTCTGGCCTATCCAGCGGTCGGGCATCGACGGATCGCCGTAGTTGCGCAACAGCAGCAGGGCGGTCATCGGGTTGATCCCCACCATCGCCAGCTGAACGGTGTCGATATCGTCGGGCACGACAACGACATCGGTCGTGTCGGCGATCAAATGGGTGGCCCAAGTGCCGTGCCGGTACGTCGGCAGCAGGAGCACTCGCGCACCAACCAGCGACTCGTTCTCGCCGGGGCCGACGGCCAGGACCCGGCCGACGCCTTCGGCGCCGACGTCGGATGGGGGCTGAGGGGTGATGAAGTACTGGCCACTGATGTAGAGGAAGTCCGACGCGTTGATGGTGGCGGCCTCAACCTCGACGAGCACCTGGCCGGGACCCGGCGCGGGCGCCTCGAATTCGAGGAGTTCCAAAACGTCGGCAGGTTCGCCGATTGCGGTGATCTGCAGTTTACGCATGCCGACCTTTCGATATACGTTGAGATTAGTCCTGTTTGATGACATGAAGGGTGCTCAGCGGCCCCCCGAGCTGCATCAATTTGCCGCCGTCGCGGAGGCCGCCTACTCGCACCGGCGCGAAGCCGAGTTTGCTGACCAGCTGGTCGAAATCTGCGCAGGCAGTGTTGTCGTCGCCGGCGTAAAACACGACCTGGCGACCGTCGCCGTGGCGCGGATCAGCCGCCAAGTAACTGGCGTACATCGCGTTGAACGCCTTGACGATCGTCGCACCGGGCAGATGTCGGGCAACCCATTCGCTGCCGGTCTCCTCGCCTAGGTCGACGAAGCCGCTGTAAACCGGTGTGTATTCGGCAAATTGGTTGGTGGCGTCGACCACGACCCGCCCGGTCCAGTCCGCCACAAAGTCAACAAGTTCCGGCACTCGCAGAAATGGCAATGCCAAAATCACCAAATCGGCGCCGGCCGCCTGCTCAACGGTTACCGCTTGGGCCGGGTCGCCGAGGTCAGCCACCAGGTCATTAAGGCTGTCGGGGCCGCGGCTGTTGCTGAGATACACCGGTATCTGTGCGGCGACCAAGTGATGCGCCAACGCCTGTGCGATCGGCCCCGAGCCGATGAATCCGACGGTGTTAAACACGGTTATGCCCCCTTCGAGCAGTAACGCGAGAATGTCTGCGCCACACCACGTTTTGTTGACGCGCGCAC
>DASZKQ010000158.1:0-2087 GCA_035552835.1 Mycobacterium sp.
TTCGCAATCCAGCTCACCGGACACAGCACGGTCGATGACAGTCAGCTCACCGGCGTTTTTCATGGACTAGACCCGCAGCTGTTTCCCGCCACCGTCACGGTGGCCGACCATTTGCCGGTCCAGTTGGAGGACGAATTTGCACTCGGACTAGAGCTCATCGTTAACGGACTGGGCCAGCTCCGCCGGCGCAAAACCTAAGCGGCGATTGCGTTCAGCTGCTCGCGGGTGTCGTCGTCGAGTTCGATATCGGCGACTGCGAGGTTCTCCTCCAGGTGACCCACTGACGATGTGCCGGGGATCATCACCACGTTCGACGCAACGTTCAGCGTCCACGCCAACGCGATCTGCGCCGGAGTGTGACCGAGTCGGGCGGCCGCCTCGCGAACTACTTGGTGTCCGAGCACCTGGTCCGGCGGCGCAAACGGCGATCTCAGGCTAAAGAAGGGGACGAATGCGATGCCGCGGGTCGCGCACTCCTGCAGTACCGGATCCGATGACCGGTTGACGAGACTGAAAGCATTTTGCACACAAGCGATTTCGGTGCGGTCTAAGGCGTGCAGCAAATGCTCGCGAGTAGTATTGCTCAGCCCGATGCCGCCGATCAATCCCTCGTCACGGGCGGCGATCACCACCGAAAGCAATTCGTCGAATCGCTCGTCGGGACGGTCGCTATCCATCAGCCTCAAATTCACCGCCGCCAGCTGATCGACGCTGAGCGTTCGCAAGTTCGCCTCGATGTCCGAGCGTAAATCGGCGGGATCGGTCAGCGGCACCCAGCCGGCGGCATCGTCGCGGCGGGCTCCGACCTTGCTGACCAACGCGAGGTTGGCTGGATACGGATGCAGGGCCTCGCGGATGAGCTCGTTGGAGACATCAGGGCCGTAGAACTGGGCGGTGTCGATGTGGTTGACGCCGAGTTCGACGGCCCTGCGCAGCACGGCCAGCGCTGCGTCGCGGTTGCGCGGCGGCCCGAATGCGCCCGGCCCCGGCAGCTGGATCGCGCCGAAGCCGATCCGCGCGACCGAAAAGCTACCAAGTGGAAAGGAATCCATTCTGGAGAGGTTAGCGTCGAGGAATGGACACGTTTCAAGCGCTCGTCGCGCGCCAAGAAGGCGACCAGATCACCGCAACGGTGGAGACCCTTCGTCCGGACGACCTGCCGCCCGGCGACGTGACGATCCGGGTGCTGTTTTCCAGCGTCAACTTCAAAGACGCGCTGGCGCTGACGCCTGGCGGCGGCGTGGTGCGCGACTACCCTGTCGTACCGGGCATCGATGTGAGCGGCGAGGTTGTCGAGTCGCAGTCACCGGACTTCGCCGTCGGCGACTCCGTCGTCGCGCACGGCTACCAGATCGGCACCGGGCACCACGGCGGCTACGCCGAATACGCCCGGCTGCCCGCTGATCAGGTAGTGCGGCTGGACGGCCTGAGTGCACACGACGCCGCGGCCATTGGCACCGCCGGGTTCACCGCGGCGATGAGCGTGCAGGCGCTCATCGACTGGGGCGTGCAACCCGGCGCTGGATCGGTCGTGGTGACCGGGGCGACCGGCGGCGTCCGCTCGATCAGCGTCGACTTGCTCGCCTGGGCCGGCTTTCACGTGGTGGCCTCAAGCGGCAAGGCCCAGGACAAAGGAGCCGGCCGACGGCTGAAAGAGCTTGGCGCCGCGGAGGTTATCGGTCGGCTGCCCGCCGATCCGGACGCCAAGCCGCGGCCACTGACGAAGGCACGCTGGACGGGCGGAGTGGACTGCGTGGGCGGCGCCACGCTGGCCGATGTGCTCAGCGCCGTCGACTACGGCGGTGCGGTGGCCTGCAGCGGGCTGACCGGCGGCCCCGCGCTGCACACCACGGTGATGCCGTTCATCCTGCGCGGCGTCGCGTTGCTGGGCATGGATTCGGTCCAGATGCCGATCGACCCGCGCCGTGACCTGTGGGGGCGGCTGGGTAACTCCTTGCGCCCGCGCCACCTCGACACCATCACCACCGACGTCGATGTCAAGGACGTGATCGCCGTGGTTGACCAGGTGCGTGCCGGACGGTTCTCCGGTCGCGCTGTGGTGCGCGTGGCCGGCGGGTTCTGAGCGG
>DASZKQ010000159.1:0-2266 GCA_035552835.1 Mycobacterium sp.
GGTGTCATCGGGCAGGCCCCAGGCGTTCGGGCTGCCGTGGCGGGTCATCAGCTCGAAGGGGTTGACTTCGACATCGTCGTAGGCGAGCACGCAGAACGGCGGCACGACCTCTTCGCGGAAGTTCTCGTACTGGTCGTCGCCCCATACCACCACGACATCAGGCGCGAAGTCATCGAGGGCATCACGACATCGAGAAAGGTTCTCCACCAGTAGCTTTCGGTGATGCGCCGCAGCTGCGACACCGCCGTCCGCGTCCCACTCGGCGCGCATTGACGCTGACCAGTTGGCGGGATCCTTTGCCTCGGCGGGAATGTCGGGATCAGCCAACGTCCAGCGCAATAGGTCCGCCATGTGCTCGTCGGTGCCGGCCAGCAGCGGATAGTGGGTCAGGCCTAGACCCAGAAAGTGCGCCATGGTGTTCCTCCACATTGGTGCGGCAGATCCTGCGTTGCAGGTCGGTGGGCAGGGTGGCGACGATGTCGTCGATGGGCTCGGGCATCGCCGGGAATGGGTAGTCGGATCCGAAGACGACGTGATCGCGGCCGAAGACGTCGACCGCTGCGTGCAGCGCTTCGCGGTTGTATGTCAGACAGTCGCACCACAGCCGGCGGGCCAGGCGACTCGGCAGGTCGGGTGAGTCGGCGGGCATGCCGCCGATGATCGCCCCTTTGTCGAGCCGTCCGATCATTGCGGGCAGCGCGCCTCCGCCGTGCGCCAGGCAGATTCGCACGTCGGGCCGGCGCTTGAGTGCACCGCAGGCGATGAGTGCCGCCGCTGCCAGCGCCGTTTCGATCGGCATGCCTACGCCGAAGCCCAGTCCGAGCTCGGTCACCCGCGCCGGTAGGTCCTGGTCACTGGGATGGACCAAGACCAGGGCGCCAAGTTCATGCGCGACGACAAAGAACCGGTCCAGGCTCGGGTCGGCGAGCTCGGTATCCCCGACCCGCGTGCCGATCTCGACGCCGATGAAGCCCGGTTGGCGCATGCACCGGCGCATCTCGTCGACGGCCCGGTCGGGGTCCTGCAGCGCAACGGCGCCCAGCGCAGCGAAGCGAGTTGGGTGCCCGTGGGTGATCCGGGCGAAGAACTCGTTTTGCGCCGAGGCCAGTTCGGCGGCGCCGGCGGCTGACGCCCGGTAGCAGAACGTCACCGGGATCGGGGAAAGCACTTGCATCCCAAGGCCTTTGCGGTCCATATCGACAAGCCGAGCCCCTGGTGACCAGCACCGGTAATCGATCAGGCGGTACTGCTGTCCACCGAACATCAGGTGCGCCTCGGTGTCGCTGGTGCGGTCGATGCTGGGCCAGCGGTCATGCGGGTAGTCACGCCGCAGATCCGGCAGATCACCGTCGATGGCGTGGGTGTGGACATCGACGAAGCCCGTGCGGGCGGATAGCTGAGCGTTGATGATGGTGGCTCCGCGCAACATGTGAGACAGCAGTGTCTCACCGAGGGTAGCTATTATGGATGCACAATTCAAGATGTGTATGCATAATTGGCCGTCGTGCAAGTACCACTGATTTCAGAACAAAGCAGGGGAGTGACCGGCGAGGTTCGGTCAGGGGTGCTGCGGGGTGTTCGGGGTGCGGTCCGGATCGTCAGAGCGGATCAGGTCTTGATCGTGGCGGTTGATGGCGTCGACGAACGACGCCTGATCGTGGAGCGCGATGGCGGCCACAATGTCGTCGTGGACGTCAAGACTGCTGGCCAGCAACGGTTCATGGTCGCGGACGAACAGCACCCGCGTCAGCACAGCCTTGATGCTGGTCACGATGAGCTGGTGCATCCCCTCCAGCACGGGGATGTGAGCCGCGGCCGCGACGACGCCATGGAACGCGAGCACGGCATCGAAGAACTCTGCGGCCTCGGAGCTGGCCCGCAGCGTGACCATCGCCGAGCGCATCGCAGCGATATCGTCGCCGGTCGCCCGCTCGAACGCCGCCTTGGTCAGGCCGAACTCGAGGTACAGCCGGGCTTCGAACAAGTCCAAGGGGTGCGGGTTGGACGACTGAAACCACAAATCCAGCGCACCCACCCGGACCTGCGGCGGCGCGCTGGCCACGGTGATCCCGCCGCCCGGTCCGGGGCGGACCGCCACCAGGTCGCGGTCACGAAGGATGCGCAGCGTCTCGTTCATCACCGTCGGGCTGATGCCGAACCGGTCCATGATCTCCGAGCGGCGTCCCAGGTGGGCTCCGACCGGCAGGCGAGCACTGAGGATCTCGTGTTCCAGATCGGCAGCGACGCGTTCAGCCCGAGAGGATCG
>DASZKQ010000160.1:0-9751 GCA_035552835.1 Mycobacterium sp.
TCCTCGATCTTCACCGCGGCGAACGGATCGGTGTCCAGCGACCGGAACACCTCGATATGTACTTGCTGTGCAGGCACATTCAGGTTTTCGAGGGCTTCTCGCGCGGCCGCCATGAATGGCCCGGGCCCGCAGATGAACGCCTGCCGGTCGGTGAACGGGGAGGCCAGTTGGGCCAGCGCGGTCGCGGACGGCAACCCCTGCAATGACTCCAGCCAGTGCACCACGGTCAGCCGGTCGGGGTATTTGGCGCCGAGCTCGCGCAGCGCGTCGCCGAAGATCACTGAGCGGTCGTCGCGGTTGGCATAGAGCAACACCACCTGTCCGCTGCCCTCAGACAGTGCCGATTTGCAGATCGATATGACCGGCGTGATCCCGCTGCCGGCGGCCAGTAGCAGGAAGTCGTCGTCGAGCGTCTTGGGCACGAAGGTGCCCGACGGCGCCAGCATGTGAATCCGCATGCCGGGATGGGCATGGTCGCACAGCCAGTTTGACGCGTACCCGTCGGCGGTCCGCTTGACGGTGACTGTGAGCGCATCGTCGGTGAACGGCGAGCTGCATAGCGAATAGCAGCGCGCGACCGATCCGGTGCGATCGCTGGGGACCCGCAGCGTCAAAAACTGGCCGGGTGCATACCGCAGCCGCTCCGCTGGTATCTGTGCTCCGTCGGGCACCGTGAACACCAGCGAACGCGCCTCATCGGTCTCGGCGAGCACGTCAGCGATCTGCAGTTCCAGGACGTGGCTGCCGAGTGGTTCGTCGGGAATTGTGTCTGTCACAACCCCGCCCTTCCTTCTGTCATAACTAGAACAGGTTACAGAAACTTGGATCAGTATCGCTACCAGCCGCAGGAATACCCTGCTCGACACAAATCGGAACGTGTTCTAGTCTCTGTTTACGTAAGCCACCTATGGAGGGAACCCGTGACGTCCATTGAACAACGTGACGCCCAGTCGGTCCTAGACGGCATCGACGAACTGCTGCCCAAATTGCGGCAGCGGGCCCAGGAGACCGAAGACCTGCGCCGGTTGCCGGACGACACGGTGAGTGAGCTTCAGGAAATCGGTTTCTTCCGGCTGCTGCAGCCCAAGCAGTGGGACGGTCTGGAATGTGATCCCGCGCTGTTCTACGAGGCCGCTCGCCGGCTGGCCAGTGCGTGTGGGTCGACGGGCTGGGTCAGCTCGATCATCGGTGTGCATAACTGGCATCTGGCGCTCTTCGACCAGCAGGCCCAAGAGGAGGTCTGGGGCCAGGACACGAATGTGCGGATTTCGTCGTCGTACGCCCCGATGGGTGCGGGCGTGGTGGTCGACGGCGGCTATCTGGTCAGCGGCTCGTGGAACTGGTCGTCGGGCTGTGACCACGCGACGTGGGCGTTCCTTGGCGGCCCAGTGATCAAGGACGGCCGGCCGGTGGACTTCGGCAGCTTCCTGATTCCGCGCAGCGAATACCGCATCGACGACGTCTGGCATGTCGTCGGCCTGCGTGGCACCGGCAGCAACACCGTCGTCGTCAAGGACGTCTTCGTGCCCCGGCACCGGTTCTTGTCGTACAAGGCAATGAACGACGGCACCGCGGGTGGCTATGAGACCAACACCGCCCCGGTCTACAAAATGCCCTGGGGCACAATGCATCCCACTACCATTTCGGCGCCGATCGTCGGCATGGCTTACGGCGCGTACGACGCGCATGTCGAGCACCAGGGCAAGCGGGTGCGTGCGGCGTTCGCCGGGGAGAAGGCGAAGGACGACCCGTTCGCCAAGGTTCGTATCGCCGAGGCGGCCAGCGACATCGACGCGGCGTGGCGCCAGTTGAGCGGCAACGTAGCCGACGAGTACGCGCTGCTGTCCGCCGGCAAGGAGATCCCCTTCGACCTGCGAGCCCGCGCCCGCCGCGACCAGGTGCGTGCCACCGGGCGTGCGATCGCTTCGATCGACCGGCTGTTTGAGGCATCCGGCGCCACGGCGCTGGGCAATGATCAACCAGTGCAACGCTTCTGGCGCGACGCGCACGCTGGGCGGGTGCACGCCGCCAACGACCCCGAGCGGGCCTACCAGATCTTCGGTAATAACGAGTTCGGGCTGCCGCCCGGCGACACCATGGTCTAGCCGAATGACGGCGACGGAAGAGCTCACCTTCGAGTCCACCTCGCGGTTTGTCGAGGTAGACGTTGACGGGCCGCTGAAGCTGCACTACCACGAAGCGGGCATCGGCCATGACCAGACGGTGGTGCTGCTGCACGGCGGCGGCCCGGGAGCGGCAAGCTGGACGAACTTCTCGCGCAACATCCCGGTACTGGCCGAGCGTTTTCACGTGCTGGCCGTCGATCAGCCGGGCTACGGCCACTCCGACAAACGCGCCGAACATGGCCAGTTCAATCACTACGCGGCCAGAGCGCTCAAAGGGCTCTTCGACCAACTGGGTCTGGGACGCGTTCCGCTGGTGGGCAATTCGTTGGGCGGAGGCACCGCGGTCCGCTTCGCGCTGGACTACCCCGACCGGGCCGGGCGCTTGGTGCTGATGGGTCCCGGCGGCCTGAGCGTCAACCTGTTTGCGCCCGATCCGACCGAGGGGGTCAAACGGCTTGGGAAATTCTCGGTCGAGCCCACCCGAGAAAATCTCGAGGCGTTCCTGCGGGTGATGGTCTATGACCAGAAGCTGATCACCCCGGAGCTTGTCGGCGAGCGTTTCGCGTTGGCCAGCACGCCGGAATCACTGACCGCGACGATCGCGATGGGAAAGTCCTTCGCCGGCGCCGATTTCGAACTCGGGATGATGTGGCGCGAGGTCTACCGGCTGCGCCAGCCGGTGCTGTTGATCTGGGGCCGCGAAGATCGGGTCAACCCGATCGACGGCGCGCTGGTCGCGTTGAAGACCATTCCGCGAGCGCAACTGCATGTGTTCGGGCAGTGTGGACACTGGGCGCAGGTGGAAAAGTTCGACGAGTTCAACAAGCTGACGATTGATTTCTTGGGAGGTGCGTGATGAGTATCCGTTCGCTGGGCTACCTGTGCATCGAGGCCACCGATGTGGCGGCGTGGCGGGAATACGGCCTGAAAGTCCTCGGCATGATCGAGGGCAGCGGATCTACCGATGGCGCGCTGTATCTACGGATGGACGATTTCCCGGCCCGCTTGGTAATCGTGCCGGGCGAGCACGACCGGCTATCAGAGGCCGGTTGGGAATGCGCGAATGCCGAAGGTCTGCGAGAGATTAGGGATCGGCTCGATATCGAGGGCACACCCTATAAGGAGGCCACTGCCGCCGAGTTGGCTGATCGGCGGGTTGACGAGATGATCCGGTTCTCCGATCCCTCGGGTAATTGCCTGGAGGTGTTCCACGGTGCCGCGCTGGAGCACCGTCGCGTCGTCAGCCCGTACGGGCACAAGTTCGTCACCGGCCAGCAGGGTCTGGGTCATGTGGTGTTGTCCACCCGCGACGACGCGGAGGCCTTGCACTTCTACCGCGACGTGCTCGGCTTCAAGCTGCGTGACTCGATGCGGCTGCCGCCGCAGTTGGTGGGTCGGCCCGCCGACGGAGCACCGGCGTGGCTGCGGTTCTTTGGCTGCAACCCGCGCCACCACAGCCTGGCTTTCATGCCGGCGCCCACACCCAGTGGCATCGTGCACCTGATGATGGAAGTGGAGCAGGCCGACGACGTGGGCCTGTGCCTGGACCGGGCGTTGCGCCGCAAGGTGCCTATGTCGGCCACGCTCGGCCGCCACGTCAACGACTTGATGCTCTCGTTCTATATGAAGACGCCCGGCGGATTCGATGTCGAATTCGGTTGTGAGGGCAGAAAAGTCGATGACCTTGACTGGATCGCCCGGGAGAGCACCGCGGTGAGTCTGTGGGGCCACGACTTCAGCGTCGGATTCCGCGGCTAGTACTGAAGATGTCGGAGCAGATCGATTCACGCACCTTCCGGCAGGTGCTGGGTCAGTTCTGCACGGGGATCACCATCATCACCACCGTCCACGACGATGTACCGATCGGCTTCGCGTGTCAGTCGTTTGCGGCGCTGTCGCTGGAGCCGCCGCTGGTGCTGTTTTGCCCGACCAAGGTGTCGCGCTCATGGAAAGCCATTGAGGTGACCGGGAAATTCTGCATCAACGTGTTGACCGAGAGCCAGAAGGACGTGTCGGCGCGGTTCGGCTCCAAGGAACCGGACAAGTTCGCCGGTATCGACTGGAGCGCTTCACCTTTGGGTTCGCCCGTCATCGACGGATCGCTGGCCTACATCGACTGCACGGTGGCCTCGGTGCACGACGGCGGCGACCATTTCGTGGTGTTCGGCGCAGTGCAGTCCCTTTCAGAGGTACCCAAGATCAAGCCGCGGCCATTGCTGTTCTACCGCGGCGACTACACCGGCATCGAGCCGGACAAGACCACGCCGGCGCAGTGGCGTGACGATCTGGAGGCGTTCCTGACAACGACCACTCAAGACACCTGGCTGTAGCGGACCCGCGTCGGATATAGGACATTTCATGCCGAAGCTTCCCCCCGCCCGCTACCTACTGAGGGCGAAGGATTTCGTCGATGCGCGTTACGAGGAGCCGATCACCGTGGAGGACTTGGCCGCGGTCGCTGGGTTGTCGCGCGCGCATTTCAGCAGGATGTTCTCCAAGACGTTCGGCGAGTCGCCTCGTGCGTATCTTCAGAGCCGGCGGCTGGAGCGGGCGGCGGCGTTGCTGCGCTACACCGATCGTTCGGTGGCCGAGATCTGCGTGATGGTCGGGCTGCAGAGCGTCGGGTCGTTCACCACTAGCTTTGCGCGGGTATTCGGCAAGCCGCCGGCGGCATACCGGGCGAGCATGCCGTCTGCCGCTTCGCACGCCCGGGTGCCGAGCTGCATTCTGCAGCGCGACACGCGGCCGACGCGGGACAGCCGCGTCAAGACAGCACACCGGGAGAAGACGGGCGGGCGCAGCCGACCGTAGCGTCGGTCCCATGTTGAAGATCGCCAGCGCCCAGTTATGGGTGCATGACCAAGAAGTCGCGTTGAGATACTGGACCGAAAAGGTGGGCATGCAGGTCCGCCAGGATGTTCGGCTGCCCGAGTTGGGGTTCCGGTGGCTAACCGTCGGTCCGCCGGGCCAGGACGACATGTCGATCGTGCTGATGGCGGTTCCGGGCCCACCGATAATGGACGAGGCCACCCGGGAACAGGTGATGGAGGTCGTCGCGAAGGGCTTCGCCGGCACCGTATTCCTCACCACCGACAACTGCCAGGCCACTTACCAGGAGCTCAAGGCTCGCGGCGTCGAGTTCACCGAGGCGCCGCATGAAATGCCGTACGGCATTGACTCCGGGTTCCGCGACCCTTCGGGCAATAGCGTGCGGCTGACGCAACTGAGCACGATCCCCGAGGACGCCGGCTGACTTGTCATCTGGCGACGCACGATGGACGTCCGCGATGATTTTGGCCCGCCCGGCAGGTCTGCCCCTTTCAGATCTATCGAAGGGGAATGGATGTCAATCGAACATGTCCTGGCGGTTGTTCCTGTGCGCGACGTGGGCAGGAGTCGACGCTGGTACGAGACGCTGTTTGGACGCGCGGCGGATAACAACCCGATGCCCAATCTCGTGGAGTGGCAGGTGGTTCCGGGTGGATGGGTACAGGTGTTCACCGACGATCAACACGCCGGCTCAACGGTCGTCAACTTCGCTGTCGAGGATCTGGATAGCCACATCGATGAGCTGAAACAGCGTGGTCTCGAGCCCGGCGAGGTTGTTGAGGCCAACAAGGGCGTGCGATTGTCAGCGCTTTCCGACCCTGACGGGAACAAGGTCTGGCTCATCGGTGGCTTTCGAGTCCAGTACTGACGGCGTTTGACTTCCCGCTTGTTATTTTGCGCTGACGCTACGCTCGCGATGAACATTCTGTCGCGGAAAGCGGGGCTGCGTTGATCCGGTTTGGCTTTGTCGCATTGTTGACGGCTCTTGCGGCGGCATTGCTGTCCTTGGCCGTCGTGGGGCCGGGGGGCTGGTGGATTCCCGCAGCCGTGGGCATCCACGACCTGGTTCAGCGCAAGCACTCGGTGCTACCCAGGATCCGTATCGGGCCCGAGCTCTCGATGTCGCCGACAAGAGCGAACGCGTGTACCGGTACCAGCGGGCCACCGTCGCCCAGGCGATGCGCCTGATGGGCTCGATGGGTGTCACCTACCCGTCGATGCTCAACCCACACATGCTGCGCAAGTTCGTGTCGGCCACCGTGCAAAGTTCGTATGCGGAGCTCTACGAATGGCTGCCGCCTGCAGCGCTGCTCGATCATCCGCCGACCACGTGGCGGTCGGATTGGGACGTCGCCGACCCGGACTCCTTCACTCCGGTCGGCTACGAAAGCCCGCGATCCAGGAGAAAGTCATGAATGCACGATTCGGCAGGCGTTCGATGCTGGCGCTTGCAGCGGCTGGTGCAGTGGGGTTGGCGCTTCCATGCTGCAGCAGCAAGGCGAGAGCCGACGAGCCGGACGAGCTCAACGACTATGGATACGATCCTGATGTGCCCGAGCCGGGGACGCTGGAGGCGCCCGGGCGCGTCGCCAAAGTGCCGCCGGCAGCGTCCGTTCGGGCCGAATGGTTACCCCCGGTTGGCCGCCAGACCATGCCGAACTGTTTCGTATGGGCTTCGGTATACGGCCTGGCGACGTTCTATGCAGCCCGCAAAAGCCAGACACCGCCGACCAGCCCCAACCGGCAGGCCGGCCCCGACTACGCCTACATTCGATCCGAAATCGCAAACAACGTCGCCGACACAACCTGCCATGGCGGCCAAATCACCAAGTGTCTCAATTGGCTTCAATCCAATGGTGGCACCCCATCGTTGGCTGCGGCCCCAAACTACTTGAGGCGGGGACCCACATCGTCGTGTGATGTCAACTGGTCGGAGTATGGTTCGCGGACCATCCCACCAGATCCGAGCTTCCGGATTCCCGAATATAAGGTGACAACGATCACCGGCCAGGCCGGCTTGAACAATCTGCGAGCCGTCATCGCGTCTGGCACGCCGATCGCTTACGGTACGTCGCTCTACACAGACTTTGCGCACTACCGCGGTACGCCCTCGCCTTACGTCGGCAATGGACAGTGGGCCAAGAACCGCAACGGCAAGAAAGTCGGTCATGTCATGCTCATCGTCGGCTACAACGATGCATACACGACGACAACCGGCGCGGTTCGGGTTCAGAACAGCTTTGGGACTGGTTGGGGCGAGAACGGATTCGGGTGGATCGCCTATGACGCTCTCGAGTCAATGGCCCAGGGGCGAGGGGTGTATGTACCGGCTACTGCTTAACGCCCGGCCTGCGCTGAGTGTCCCTCGTACCCGCGCCCGTCGATGAATACGGGTTCGCGATAAGCTGCCCGATCCAAAAAATCAGCAGTTACACGCCCCATTTCGTCGGCTTGTCAAGCACTTTCGCGACCGCTCGCCGACGTTAGTCGAACGGGACTCGCCAGCGCAGGCCGGGAAAGCGGGCGAAGCCGCGGTCGGTGGTGATCCACGTCGCGCCGTTCTCGATTGCGAGCGCTGCGTGGTACGCGTCAGGCACAGCGTTGCCCTTGGCACCGACTCCGGCGCACAGAGAGTCGAAGATCTCCCAGTGCCGTGGCCCCGGCCGCAATGCGACGGCAGCGGGAGCTGATCGAATGGCGCGACAAGCGTCGAGCGCCTGAACCGTCGAGCTCGGATGTCGGAATATTCGGTGGTTGGTGATCAGCCGGATCACGCTTGACAACACAAGTTCGCTAATTCCCACAGGTTCGTCGGCAGTGAGCAGACCTTCTATCCACGTGCGATATGCCTCGTGATCGACACTGTCCTGGCGGATCGCATAGACGCACACGTTCACATCAAGAAGCAGCATTGTCGCCCATCAGTTCGGCGACCGCTTCCTTGTCGTCCAGATCGATACCCGCTTGCAGACCTCCCGTGCCGTGCGTTGGCAGCCGGAACCCTCTGTGACCGTGTTCGCCAACATCGCGCCGAAGCATTGCCCGCAGGGCGTCATCTAGCACCGCGCCAAGGGAACGGGAGGTTCGAGCAGCGAGGATCTTCGCCTCCGCAAGCAGATGATCATCGATGTTGACCGTCGTCCGCATTTAGGCATCATAACATCACGGCGTTGCATCATGATGCCGCGAAGGTACCGCGTTCGTCTGCGGGCCCTGTCAGACAGCCCGCTTAGAGTCGCACATATGTTTGATTCAATCGAATTGCCAAGGTCAGACGAGATCGCCAGACTGGATGATCTCCGCTTGGTCGACGCCCTGACCCTCGCGACGCTGGTGGAATCAGTAGCGGTCGCGGTGCGCCTCGCCGCCATCGAGGAGATGTCTACCCGGCTGCGCCCGGTTGCGAACACGAGGCTCGGGCTGCCACGTCTAGCGACCGCGCCTCGGCCGCCGTCGAATCGACAGAGACGCAGGCGCAGCAAGAGAAAGCGTCGTCGTTAAGAAGCTACCCGTGCCAGCGGGCCTGGTGATCGGCGTGGGTGGGCAGGTAGGCGCCCGGGCCGAAGAACTCGTCATAGAAGTCAAGGTCGAGATGTTGGGCCTGTAGATACATCAGCACGTGCACAGTCGGCACCGTGCCAGGCAGCTTTCCGAACGCATCGTAGATGTAGGACGCTTCGACGGTGACGAGCTCCTGAATGCCGTCCGGCGGCAGCGCGGAGCCGCGCACCTTCGGTGTATCCGACCACGGCCCTCGGGTCTCGGGGTGAAACGGCCCGCCGGGGCCGTATTTTCGCGCAACCAGCTTGGCCACCCCCGCCGCCACCGACGGCACATGCGGCGGGCTGAGCGTCTCGAAGTATCCAGGCAGCCCGGTGACGTTGGGAAAGGGCCAGCGCTCGTCGTCGTCGGCGACGAAGCCCAGCCCGGGTGCGCTCGGGTCGCCGGAGCCACCCAACACCGACAACCGATTGAGCCCGTCGTAGGTCCAGCCGCCCAGACCCATTGCCTGCAACGCCAGCACGCCGTTGTTGGTGGCGATCGCGAGTTCTGCGCTCGTCTCAGTGAGCGTGTACTGCTCGACGAACGACAACGGGATCGGGTCATCGGCATGCGATAGCGCGGCAAACCGTTCAAGGCCAGGGATGTTGCGGCCATTGATGTCATCGAAGATCAGGTAACCGTTGGCCGCGAAGAACCACAGGTTTTCCATCAAGTGTTCGGCGAGATCGGCTACCGGGAATGCCAGCAGGCTGCCCGGATGGTTGCCAATCCAGATGTTGTGACCCTCCATGTGTGGTTCCGCGCGAGGCAGTTCGAGACGTGTGCCAGAGATACGCACATAGGACTCAGCGGTGTGACTAATCCACTCCTCGATGCTGTCGAACTCGCGCGGATGCTCATCACGGCTGGGCAGCAGATAGGTTCCGGTGTCGTCAGTGAAGAACAGCTGGCTGGTGTGGAAGCCTGCGGCCGACGGGAACGTTCGACCCGTCGCGCTGCCCGAGTAGTTGGGAAACAACGGCGCATAGCTTGGGTTGTGGGTGATGCCGAAGTTCCACCCGGTCACGCCACCGGTGGTTGAAACAAGCAGTGCCCGTTCGACTTCCGATAACGGCTGCACGGGTCGACGGCTGGTATAGGCCAGTGCTCCGGCGGGGACCTGGCCGCCGACCGGGAATCGGCGCGACCGTCGTCCGGTCATTGCGGCGAACAGTGGGAAGCGTTCAACCTCGGCCAGCGCTGCCCGTTCTTGGTCGGAGATAGCCAGGCTCACACCGCTGATTTTCTCATTG
>DASZKQ010000161.1:0-4076 GCA_035552835.1 Mycobacterium sp.
GCAGCGGCACGCCTTCTCCGGGCGCTCTCTCCTTCCAATTAGCCATCGTGCCTACCTGAGTCGAATAGACGACAACGGGGCCGAAGTTCGTTGACAGCACCTCGGCGAGTTGTTCAGAGGAGGAGGTCTCAAATACCTCTGCAAGCTGGAATCTCTTCCGCCGCTTTGGATCTGCGATTAACAGTTGCACCGCGACTTCGATCCGCTCGCGGTTCTCATCAAACGTTTTCCAGCTCATCCCGGCGAACGCGCTCACAGGTCCCCCAGGTTTAACCCGCGCGCTTCCGCTGCTGCGCGCTCGGACGCCGACGCGCCGGTGTAGCGGTCGATCATGTCGCGGGTCGACCACCCGGCGACAGCCATCAGGCCGCCTTCGGAACCACCGGCACGGAGCCAGCGGGTTGCCGCGGTGTGGCGCATGAGATGAAGGTGAAACCCGGCGATGCCGGCTACCTGGGCGCGACGCTTCAATGCGAGGTTCAGGCCGTGATAGGAAAATGTTTGGCCGTTGCCGCCAAGCCACAGCGCCCCGGTGCCGCCCAGGCGGTGGGCGCGGCGGGCGCGCACGTAGCGGTCTAGCGCGGCGGCGGTTTGGGGGCCGAACGGCGTTGCGCGGCCTTTGCCGCCCTTGCCGCGGCGCACGATTGCCCGCCCTTGTTGAAGGTCAATGTCGACAACCTGCATGGCGATGACTTCCCCGGCCCGCAGACCGGTCTCGGCCATCAGGCGCACGACGGCCTCGTCGCGGCGGTCGATCAGTTCCTTGCCGCTGCACGCCTTGATGAGCAGTCGGAGCTGCTCGTCGGTCAGCGCGTCGACGACTTTTTGGTCGAGCTTCGGCGGTTTCACCCCGAGGAGAGGATTGGCATCGAGTTCGCCCTCCTCGCCAAGCCATGCCGCGAACCGGCGCAGAGCCATGTGGCGGGATCGGGCGGTGGCCGCTTGGGCACCGGCGTCGAGTAGGTCGGCGGTGAACGCCTGCACGGTGGTCTTGGTGATTTCCGGGGTGACATTGGCGGCTTCCGACCAGCGCAGGAACGCCAAGACACCCTCGGTGTAGTTGGCGACGGTGGCAGCCGATTTACGTTCGGCACGCATCGCCAGTTGCCAGGATGGCAGCAGCGCGGCCAGATCGGGCAAACCGGTAGGCACATGGTTATCTTAAACCATAGCGCTGTACTTACGTGTTATCCTCGCATGTGTCGGCAAAACTGCTGGCAGACGTATTATCCCGAGTGAGCAATCGCTCAACATACTTGGCGATGACGTCGACTTCGAGGTTCACCGATGTCCCGGGCGCGGCCTCGCCCAGCGTGGTCAGCTCCCGGGTGGTTGGGATCATCGATACCTCAAACCAATCGTCGCCAAGCCCGGAGACGGTCAGCGAAATTCCGTCGACGGTGATAGAGCCCTTTTCGACCACGTAGCGCGCCAGTTCAACGGGCAGCCCGATCCGGACCACCTCCCAGTGCTCGGCGGGGGTGCGGGCCTGAATCTGGCCGGTGCCGTCCACGTGTCCCTGCACGATGTGCCCGCCAAGCCGGCTGTTCAAGGCCGCGGCGCGTTCGAGGTTGACCGGGCTGCCGGCTGCCAGTCGGCCCAAGCTCGACCGCTTCAACGTCTCGCCCATCACGTCGGCGGTGAACTGGCCCTCCGGCAGCACTTCGACCACCGTCAGGCACACGCCGTTGACGGCGATCGAGTCGCCGTGACCTGCATCGGCGGTAACGACCGGACCACGGATGGTGAAGCGCGCGGAATCGCCCAGGTCGTCCTTGCCGACGACCTCACCCAATTCCTCGACGATTCCGGTGAACACCGCCTCAGGCTAATGAGTCCGGCGTCCGCGCGCGATGTCGCCGTCACCTCGGGCTTCACCGCCGGGTAAATGGCACCCTCTACGATGCACCTATGCCGACGCCGCGCCGAATTGGCCCAATCCTCGCCGTCCTCGCCGCCCTCAGTATCGCCGCCGTTCTGGTCGGCGGCTGCTCGTCATCCAAGCAATCCGCCGCACCACTTCCGGATGCGGCCACGCTGCTCAGCAAGTCCAACATCACCACCAGAAACGTCAAGAGCGTGCACTTGGTGCTGTCGGTAACCGGCACGATTAAAGGACTACCGGTCAAGACGCTGACCGGCGACCTGACCACGTCACCTGACACCGCGGCCAAGGGCGAGGCCAACCTCACGGTCTTGGGCTCGAGCGTCGATGCTCAGTTCGTGGTCGATGACGGAACCCTGTACGCGGCGCTGACCCCGGGCCATTGGGAAAGCTTCGGTCCGGCGTCCGCCATCTATGACCCGTCGGAGATCCTCAACCCGAACACCGGTCTGGCCAACGTGTTGACCAACATCAGCAACCCCAAGTCCGAATCACGGGAAACCGTCAACGGGCAAAGCACGGTCAAGATCACCGGAACGGCCTCGGTCGACGGCGTGAATGGGCTTGCGCCGCAACTGAAAGCGACTCAGCCGCTGCCGGCGACGATGTGGATCCAGGAAACCGGTGATCATCAGTTGGTGCAGGCCAAGCTGGACCAAAGCGCGGGCAACTCCGTCCAGATGACGCTGTCGAACTGGAACGCGCCCGTGCAGGTCACCAAGCCGCCGGTAGCCGGATGACGGCACCGCACGCTGGCCGCGGAGTCGCCATCGGCGCGGGCAGCCTCGCCGTACTGCTCGGTGCCCTCGACACCTATGTCGTGGTCACCATCATGCGCGACATCATCAACACCGTCGGCATCCCGATCAATCAGCTGCAACGAATCACGCCGATCGTCACCTGGTACCTGCTGGGCTACATCGCCGCGATGCCGCTGCTGGGCCGCGCCTCGGACCGATTCGGCCGCAAACTGCTGCTGCAGGCCAGCCTGGCCGCGTTCATCGTCGGCTCGGTGATTACCGCGCTATCCACCGATCTGCATGTGCTGGTGGTCGGCCGCACCATTCAAGGCGTGGCCAGCGGTGCACTGCTGCCAGTGACCCTCGCCCTCGGCGCGGATCTGTGGAGCCAGCGCAACCGCGCCGGGATACTCGGCGGCATCGGTGCCGCGCAGGAGCTGGGCAGCGTGCTCGGCCCGCTCTACGGAATCTTCATCGTGTGGCTGACGAGTCGTTGGCAGGACGTTTTCTGGATCAACGTGCCGCTGGCGCTGGCCGCGATGGTGATGATCCAATTCAGCCTCCCCTCACGGGACCGCAGCGCCGACCCGGAAAAGATCGACTTGACTGGTGGACTGCTGCTGGCAATCACGTTGGGGCTGGCGGTGATCGGGCTGTATAACCCGTCCCCTAACGGTCAGGAGGTGCTGCCCAGCTACGGAAAGCCGCTGCTGATCGCGGCGGTGGCTGTCGCGGTGATCTTCGCGGTGTGGGAGCGGTTTGCGCGTACCAAGCTGATCGAGCCCACCGGGGTGCGCTTCGGACCGTTCCTGTCCGCGCTTGGCGCGTCGCTGTGTGCCGGTGCGGCGCTGATGGTGACGCTGGTCGACGTGGAGCTGTTCGCCCAGGGTGTGCTCGGCAAGGAGCAAGACCAAGCCGCCATCCTGCTGCTACGTTTCCTGATCGCGCTGCCGATAGGCGCGCTGCTGGGCGGCTGGATCGCGACCAAGGTCGGCGACCGGGCGATGGCGTTCGTCGGGCTGTTGACCGCGGCCGGTGGCTACTGGCTGATCTCGAAGTGGTCGATCGACCTATTGGACCAGCGCCACAACATCTTTGGCCTGTTGTCACTGCCCGCATTGGACACCGACCTGGCGGTCGCCGGCTTGGGGCTGGGTCTGGTGATCGGGCCGCTTACGTCGGCCAGCTTGCGGGTGGTGCCGTCGGCGCAGCACGGTATCGCCTCGGCGGCGGTGGTGGTGGCCCGGATGACAGGCATGCTCATCGGGGTGGCCGCGCTGAGCGCGTGGGGCTTTTACCAGCTGCCGCATATCATTTCGAAGCTGTCGACGCAAGTGCCGGAAAACGCCAGCCTGGCGATCCGGCTTGCCGCGCAAGCCACCCTCTACCGGAAGGCGTTCGCCCAGATGTACGGCGGCATCTTCACGGTCACGGCGGTCGTCTGCGTCGTG
>DASZKQ010000162.1:0-5317 GCA_035552835.1 Mycobacterium sp.
GGAAATCGTGTACTACGTGACACCGACCGAGGACAACATTTATCAGACCGAGAAGATGAAGTCCCACGGCATCTTCAGCAACGTGTATCAGGAGGTCGGCGAGATCATCGTCGCCGACGTGAACCAGCCCCGCATCGACGAGCTGCTGGCCTCCGATCGCGAGGCGCTGAAGCGGCTGATCGCCAAGGAGGATTGAGGTCGGCGCCGGGTACACCGTAACCTCGAGGAGACCGTCATGACCGTCGGTACAGCTCCCGCAAGCGTTTTCGACGCCGATCTTCCGACGCTCACATACGACGCCGACGAAACTCCCGCAGAGGTCTACCCGCGTATTCAGGAGGCGCAACGGCAGGCCCCCGTCGCGATCGGACCGTTCGGACCCGAAGTGCTCTCCTATCACATGGTCCGCTCCGTCCTTCGCGACACCCGTTTTCAGATCCCGCCCGGCATCAATCTGCAAGCGCAGGGCGTCACGTCGGGTCCGTTGTGGGGCAAGGTGGTCAACAGTCTGCTCTGCCTCGAGGGCGACGCGCACCACCGGCTGCGCAGTTTGTGCTCCAAGACATTCACGCCGAGAACGGTCGCGCGCCTGCACGACACGATGGTCGACGTGATGAACGAACTGGTCGATCAGATTATCGACGCGGGCCGCTGCGACGTCGTCGCCGACATCGCGCGCCCCTACCCCGTCCCGATCATCTGCGCGTTGCTGGGCGCGCCCCGCGAGGATTGGCAACAGTTTTCGCGTTGGGCCGACGATGTTTTCAAGGCCTTCACCTTCACCGCCGAGATCGGCGACGTGGAACCTGTCGTCATGCATGCGTGGGGGGAGCTTGACGACTACGTCGACGAGATGGTCGCCCGGCACCGGCACAGCCTGACCGACGACCTGCTGTCCGACCTTATTCGCGCTGAGGATGATGGCGATCGCCTCAATGCGGCGGAGCTCCGGATGCTCGCGGGTGGCCTGCTGTTGGCAGGGACGGACACCACCCGCAACCAAGTGGCCGCCTCGGTGCAGGTTCTGTGCGAGCACCCAGAACAGTGGGGGCTTCTCAAGGAACATCCTGAGACGGCAATGCGTGCGGTGGAGGAAACGATGCGGCACTCGCCGATCGCCTGCGGAACGCTTCGTCTGGTGGTCGAGGATGCCGAGGTCGACGGCTACCTATTTCCCGCCGGCACGATGGTCCTGATGAATACCGCTGCGGCCAACCGTGATCCGGCGGTATACCAGGACCCAGACCGCGTCGACATCAGCCGCGAGGGAGCACCGCCGATTTTGACGTTCGGCGGCGGCATTCACTACTGTCTGGGCGCCAACCTGGCCAGGCGCGAGATTGCCGAAGCCCTCAACGTCCTCGCTCAGCGGTTGCGGAACCCACGGACGGCCGGGCCCGCGCCATGGAAGCCGATGGTCAGCCTGAGCGGGCCGAAGAGCCTGCCCATCGAGTTTGACCGATAGTCGGCTCGGCGCGATTCACGAGCTGACTAGCTCCGGGTGGAACTTGGTTGCCATCCGGCGCATTCCGTCTTGCCAGTCGACGGCGGTGGCGCCAACGAGCTCGCGCATCAGGCTGGGGTCGGTGGGATTACCGCGCAACGCCTGCTCGTTCTCCTGGAAGACCGGCTCCTTGCCGACCAGCGAGCCAAGGTAGCCGCACCACGCCTGCAGGCTGACGATCTGCCCGCCGCACCAATTCAGCGTGATCGCCGGAACTGACGCCACCGCAAGCATTTTCGGGATGGTCGCGATGATGTCGTCCTCGTGGATCGGGTTGTAGCGGGCCGGCCCGCCGGCCGGAACTGGGATCGGGATGCCGGCGAGCATCATCTCCATGTGATAGAACGGCCACCCTCCGTTGTCGCCGTACGGGACGTTGAGCCGGGCGATCGTGGTTGGCATACCGAGCGCGCGGGCCATCGTCCTGGCGACTACCTCACCCGCGATCTTGGAGATGGAATAGGTTGGGAACAAAGGCTTGTGGTTGTCGCCCAGGGCGGCATGCTCGGTTCGTGGTTCGTCATCCGGCGGGTCATAGACGGCACCTGACGAGCAATGCAGGAACGCTTTTGCGTTGCGGCAGTGGGCCATCAGCAGCCCGACTGACTCCGCGTTGGCCGCGAGATCTTTCTCCCAGTTCCCGCTCTTGGCCACCGCCAAATTGAGCACGTAATCAAAATCAGACGGTATGCCGGTGAAGTCCCCGGCGGCAAGGTTGACCGTCTCGCACCGCACCCCTGACTTCTCCAGGGCCTCGCGTGCCGCCGCGTTGGTGAACCGGGCGATGCCCCACACTTCGTTATCGGCCGCCAGGGCCTGGGCGATGGGACTGGCAACCTGTCCGGTTGGGCCAGTGATCAGGATTTTTGCGCCGCGCATGCACTGATACTAGGCCGGGCTCGGTTTGCATCCGGTGCTACCTCAGGTAGGTTGGAATAACTGGGTACACCGATCAGTTTACAAACGCGTTCGATCAACTCCGCCGACACCGCTAGGAGCCAACGCCATGTCAACCGTCCTCGTCACCGGAGCCAGTCGTGGGATCGGTCGCGCCATCGCCGAGGAGTTCGCCCGGCGCGGACACCGCGTGGTGGCCACCGCACGTGATCCGCGCTCGCTGGCCGACCTCGACGTCGGTCAACGCCTGGCCCTCGACGTCACTGACGACGCCAGCGTTACTGCAGCATTCGCAGCCGCAGGTGATGTTGACGTCGTCGTCGTCAATCCCGCTGAGATCTTCTATGCCGCAGTCGAAGCCATTCCGTTGACCGAACTGCAGCATCTGTTCAACCTGAACACCGTCGGGGCGATTCGCGTGGCCCAAGCGGTGCTGCCGCAGATGCGCGCCCGCGGCGACGGGAAGCTGCTCTTCATGTCCAGCGTCGTCGGGCGCATGGTATTGCCGCCCGGCGCGGCCTATGCGTCCACCAAGTGGGCACTCGAGGCGCTCGTCGAATCACTCGCGATCGAGGTTGCCCTCTTCGGCGTCCAGGCGGCCCTGCTGCAGCCCGGCCCGGTCAGCTCCGGCGCACTCGACGACGTCACCACCTACACCCTGCCCGCGGATCCCTACGCCGAGGTGCTCAACGTCGACAGGTCGCTCGACGGGATGATCACCCCCGAGCAGGTCGCGGCAGAGATCGCCGACGCTGCCGAGAAGCCGCAGCTGCCGTTACGGATTCCCATCGGCGATCCGGCCCGCACGATGTTGGCCGCGCGCCGCGCCGCACCCGACAACGTCCCGTTCGTGCCCACTGCTGGTTAGGGCCGCATCTCGTAAGCGCCGTCGTAGGCCTTGACCTGCTGCCAGACCCGGTCGACGCGGTCCGCATCGGCTACCGGCTTGCGCACCGCGGCGATCGCCCAGTCCTGTTGCGCCGACGTGGAACTCGGCTTGCCATGCAAGGCGACAGCATATTGGGAGAAATCGCGTATCTGGACATTGAAGATCTGGTCCAGCAGGTCGGCGTCGAGTCCGATCAGACCGGCTTGCTCGAGAATCAACTGGCCGTAGACCACCAGAGTAAAGAGATGGCCGACGACCAGGAGAAAGTCGAGATCGCGCATTTGGTCTGCATCCGGCGCGGCGGTGGCCAGCAGCTCTTTAAGCGCAAGGGTCTGCTCATAGAACAGCGCCACATTTGGTACCTTCAAGTGCTTTTCGTAGACCGCTGTCCAATCGGCGAATTGGACCTTCGATGCGCCGCGAGCCGGGCCCTGCGCCCAGAAGAACACGTCATCGGCCGGGTCGGTGCGAGTGCCAATTTCCGGGTAATCCGCTGGGTTGAACATGTAATTGGGCATGAACTTCAGGATCTGGGCGACGTTGACGTGCACGGTGCCTTCCAGCCGCGGCAAGGCGCCGATCAGCCGCGCCACTTCGCAGAAGTAAGTGTTCTTCTCAAAGCCTTTGGCGGCTAACACATCCCACAACAGGGTGACAACCGTCTCGCCTTCGGAGGTGACTTTGGACTTGGTCACCGGGTTGAACAGCAGGTATCGACGGTCATCGCGGCTGGCGCTGCGGAAGTAGTCGATCGCTCGGTCGCTGAACAGTTTCATCGCGACCAACCTGGCGTAGGCCTCGACGAAGCTGGCACGCACGTGGGGGAAGTCGGTAACCGGATTGCCATACAGGATGCGGTTATTGGCGTGTGTGATTGCCTCGTAGAAGGCGTGCTCGCACATCCCGATCGAACCGCTGCACAGGTTGAACTTGCCCACATTGACAGTGTTGAGTGCGGCCGAGAACGCCTCGGGCCCCGCGCACAGAATGTCCTCCTCGTGCACCGGATAGTCGTTGAGCCGGAAGTTGCTGACATACATCTGGCCGTGCACGACGTTGCCGATCAGTTCGTAGTTCTGGTGGCCGCTGTCGGCGACGAACCACACGTAACCGTCGGCGCCTTCGACGTCGGTGCGGCGCGAGAACACCGACACCATGCCCGCCACATTCCCGTTGCCGATGTAGTACTTCTCCCCTGACACGCGAAAGACGACACCTTCGTTGTCGCCGCGGGCCGGCGTCAGCACCATGTCGGTGTTGTAGATATCTGCGCCGTGCTCGCGTTCGGAGAGCCCGAACGCCATCACGCCGCCGGCCTCGAGTTGCTGGGCCGCGCGTTCCTTGGCCTTGATGTTGTCGCTCTGCCAGATCGGTCCGAGGCCCAAGATCGTCACCTGCTCGGCGTACCAGTACGACAGCCCATAGAACCCGAAGATCTCGCTCAGCGCGGCATTGCGCGAGGTGTCCCACCGCTTGTTCGGGTCGCCGCCGCCGTATTCCGACGGCGTGAGGAAGGTCGCGAAGATCCGTTCCCGCTTGATGAAGTCGAGAAAGTCCGACACCCACGCCGACTCGAGATCGTCCCGGAGCAGTTTCGCTTTACCGCGTCCTTCAAACCAATCGATCACCGCGCGCAGTTGACGCCGCGTCTCGGCGTCGAACTGCAACGGGTCGTATGCGTTCGGATCGAACAGTAGTTTGTTCGAGGTGGCCATGGCTTGAGCCCTTTCATTGGCGCGGTTCGGCGTCGAATGTAGCGCTAGTCATGCGTGCATATCGAGGACCTAACGATTTGGTGGTCTCGCGGCGTGGTTGCGCGCGCCAATCGGTCGGGCGTGTTCTGGTGAAGACCTGATGTCGTCGCCGGAGCCATACACCCGCCGCGCCACCGTCGCCGCGGCGGCGTGTATGGCGCTGCTCGCCTTCGGGGTGCCATCGGCGTCTGCCGAACCCGCGACCGACGCCCTGGGTTTCGTCGACTCCACGGCGCGCTGCGCGGCACCGGACACCGCGGTGGTTTTCGGCAG
>DASZKQ010000163.1:0-10652 GCA_035552835.1 Mycobacterium sp.
CAGCACCGGGCGCCGTGGAGTCACCAGGGCGGAACATGGGGTCTGCCCGGCGGTGCCCGCGACAGCCACGAGACCGCCGAGCAGGCCGCCGTCCGGGAAGCGCATGAGGAGGCAGGCCTGCCCAGTGAGCAGCTTTCGGTGCGGGCGACGGTGATCACCGCTGAGGTTTTTGGGGCCAGTGGCCGCTACTGGACTTACACCACCGTCGTCGCTGACGCCGGTGAACTGCTGCATACCGTGCCCAACCGGGAAAGCGCCGAGTTGCGCTGGGTCAGCGAAGACGAGGTGGCCGAACTGCCGCTGCACCCCGGGTTCGCCGCCAGTTGGCAACGGCTGCGCACCGCGCCGGCGATCGTGCCGCTGAGCGCAGGCGACGAGCGGCGGCGTCATCTGCCGCGCACGGTCGAGATCGAGGCCGGCGTTTTCGTGTGGTGCACCGCGGGCAGACCCGATCACGCGCCGTCTCAGCTGAGTTCCCGGATCAGTTCGCTGCTGCAAGCGCCGAACTGAGCCGCTCGGCCGCAGCCCGCGGGTCTTCCGCGGCGGTGATTGCCCGGACCACCACGATGCGGCGGGCGCCGGCCTCCAGCACATCCGGCAGCCGGCCGGCGTCGATACCGCCGATGGCGAACCACGGCTTGTCGGGCGCCAGGTCGGCGGCGACACGCACCAGCCGCAGGCCCGCCGCCGGGCGTCCCGGTTTGGTCGGCGTCGGCCAGCACGGCCCCACGCAGAAGTAGTCGACGTCCTCGGCGATCGCCGCGGACAGCTGGTCGGGATCGTGCGCGGAACGCCCGATCAGCGTGTCCGGCCCAACGATGTCGCGCGCCACCGCCAGCGGCAGGTCGTCTTGGCCCAAGTGCAGCACGTCGGCGCCAGCGGCGCGGGCGATGTCGGCGCGGTCGTTCACGGCTACCAGGGCGCCATGCCGGCGTGCCGCGTCGGCGAGGATCTCCAGCGCCGCCAGTTCGTCACGCGCTTCCAGCGGACCCAGTTGTTCCTCACCCGTCGAGCCCTTGTCGCGGAGCTGAACGATGTCCACCCCGCCGGCCAGGGCGGCGTCGACGAACTCGGCCAGATCGCCACGATCGCGGCGCGCGTCGGTACACAGATACAGCCGTGCGCTCGCCAGCCGCGAAGAAGCCGCCCCGGCGACGATGCGGCCCGGCTCGGGCCGAGGAGGAGCGGGGCAATCACTTTCGTGCACACCGCGACGCTAGCGGCTAGCGTGGGAGGTCGACACGGGAGTCCCGGGACGCCCGGCGACAACGCAGGCCGCACCGGCCTGAGGAGGAGCCGGGCCTTGGTACGGGGTCTGAGAGTGGGCGCGCCTGCCCTTACCGTCACACCTGATCCGGATCATGCCGGCGAAGGGAGCGAAAGATGGCACCGGACTCGGGATCGTTAGCCGTCATCGGCGGCGGCGTCATCGGGTTGTCGGTGGCGCGACGCGCGGCACAGGCCGGCTGGTCGGTGCGGGTGCATCGCACCGACCAGCCGGGCGCGTCCTGGGTGGCCGCCGGAATGCTGGCTCCGCACAGTGAAGGCTGGCCCGGCGAGGAGCGGTTGCTGCAACTGGGTCTGGAGTCGCTGCGGCTCTGGCGGCAGGGCGGATTCACCGATGGGCTGCCCGAGCAGGTGATCACCGCGCGGGAGTCGTTGGTGGTCGCCGTCGACCGCGCTGACGTCGCTGACCTGCATAAGGTCGCCGACTGGCTGTCCGCTCAAGGCCACCCGGTGATCTGGGAGTCGGCTGCCCGCGACGTGGAACCGATGCTGGCACAAGGCATTCGGCATGGCTTCCGGGCGCCCACCGAACTGGCGGTGGACAATCGCGCGCTGCTCGAGGGACTGGCGGTGACATGCGAAGAGCTCGGTGTCGAATGGGATGGGCCGGTAGGTGACCTGGGTGCGCTGCAGGCTGACGCGGTCGTGATTGCCAACGGCATCGACGCCCCGACATTATGGCCCGGTCTACCCATTCGGCCGGTGAAAGGTGAAGTGTTGCGGCTACGTTGGCGCAAAGGATGTATGCCGTTGCCGCAGCGGGTAATTCGCGCTCGCGTGCATGGGCGGCAGGTGTACCTGGTGCCGCGCACCGACGGTGTGGTGGTGGGCGCCACCCAGTACGAGCATGGCCGCGATAATGCACCGACCGTATCCGGCGTGCGTGACCTGCTCGACGATGCGTGCACGGTGATGCCGGCGTTCGGCGAGTACGAGCTGGCGGAGTGCGTCGCCGGCCTACGCCCGATGACACCGGATAACCTGCCGCTGGTGGGACGTCTGGATGCGCGCACGCTGATCGCCGCCGGTCACGGCCGATCCGGTTTCCTGCTGGCGCCTTGGACTGCCGAACAGATTGTGTCCGAACTGATCCCGGTTGGAGCTCATCCATGATTACGCGCGGCGACGTACACAGCAGCGATGAGGTGGGGGCACCTCCCGCTTGCGGGGGAGAGCGGCGCAAATGATTATCCGTCTCAATGCCGAGCAACTCGAGGTCGATGACCAGACCACCGTTGCCGCGCTGCTCCAGTCGCTGGGCTATCCCGACCGCGGCATTGCGGTGGCGGTGGACCAGGCTGTGCTACCACGGTCTGCTTGGACGACAACTCTTTCCGACGGTGCACAACTCGAGGTCGTGACGGCGGTGCAGGGTGGCTGATTTCGAACCTACCGACTCGCCCGTGCAAGCGGGAGGTCCCCCCACCTCGGGCCATTCTGGCCCGCATCGTCGCGGGGGAGAAGCGAAACTGACAATCGCCGGGCGCAGCTTCACGTCGCGGCTGATCATGGGCACCGGCGGCGCTTCTAACCTCGCTGTCCTCGAGGAGGCTCTGATCGCTTCCGGCACCGAGCTGACCACCGTCGCAATGCGCCGGGTGGACGCGGAGGGTGGCACCGGCATGCTTGACCTGTTGAGCCGACTGGGTATCACCCCGCTGCCCAACACCGCGGGC
Organism: Mycobacterium sp.; assembly: GCA_035552835.1. Lineage (GTDB taxonomy): Bacteria > Actinomycetota > Actinomycetes > Mycobacteriales > Mycobacteriaceae > Mycobacterium. The sequence continues at coordinate 2,964 of DASZKQ010000163.1, forward strand.
TGCCGTGGCGCCGCGGAGGCGGTGCTGACTGCTCAGCTGGCCCGCGAAGCGCTGGGCACCGAATGGATCAAGCTGGAAGTCATCGCCGACGAACGTACGCTTCTGCCCGATGCCGTCGAATTAGCCAGGGCCGCAGAGCAATTAGTCGACGACGGGTTTGTGGTCCTGCCATACACCAACGATGATCCGGTGCTGGCCAAACGATTGGAGGACACCGGCTGCGCGGCGGTGATGCCGCTGGGCTCGCCGATCGGCACGGGCCTGGGCATCGCCAACCCGCACAACATCGAGATGATCGTCGCCCAGGCCGGCGTCCCCGTTGTCCTCGACGCCGGTATCGGGACCGCCAGTGACGCCGCGCTGGCGATGGAGTTGGGATGTGACGCAGTGCTGTTGGCGACTGCGGTGACCCGGGCCACCGATCCGCCCGCGATGGCCGCGGCGATGGCGGCCGCAGTCACCGCCGGTTATCTGGCCCGTCGCGCGGGGCGGATTCCCAAGCGGTTCTGGGCGCAGGCGTCGAGCCCGACCCGATGAGCGGGCGGTATGTGGCGCTCGGCAGTTCGATGGCGGCAGGTCCCGGGATCCGGCCCGGTGCGCCGGGCGCGCCGTTCGGTTCCGGCCGGTCGGCGCGCAACTACGCCCACCTGGTCGCCGAACAACGGAACCTCAACCTGCTCGACGTCACGTTTTCCGGTGCCACCACCGCGCACGTGCTGGCCGAGCGTCAGCGCGGAGCGCGACCGCAAATCGAGGCGCTGGACGGCTCCGAAGCGCTGGTCACCATCACCATCGGCGGTAACGACGTCGGATATGTGCCGTTGCTGATGGCCGCGAGGTTGCCCCGGCCGGCCCGGTTATTGCCGGCGATCGGGGCATTATTTGACCGCGACGCGCGTGAGCAGGCGCTCGACGGCGTCGGCGACTCATTGCGTGCGATCGGCACCGCTGTGCGCCGACGCGCGCCGCGGGCCCGAGTGGTGTTCGCCGACTACCTGACCCTGCTACCGGCGGATGGAGTACCGGCGCCGCCGTTGTCTACGACGGACGCCGATCTTGGTCGTCATGTCGGCGCACGGCTGGAAGAAGCCACCGCGGCGGCTGCGCAGGCGACTGGCTGCGAGCTCGTGCGCGCCGGGCACGCCAGCCGGGATCATCACGGGTGGTCGGCGGACCCGTGGGCGGTGGGTTCGGGCTGGCCGCTGCCGTGGCGACCTGCGCCGTTTCACCCCAACGCCGCAGGCATGCGCGCCGTGGCCGACTTGATCATCGAGAGCGGCGAAAGCGGTTAGTTTTCCATCGGCTGGGTAAATCTACGGGGCGACACCGCAGCGAAACTCTGGCGAGGAACCAAGCCGTCGACATGACCCTGACCGCGCACGCCCAGGTTTGTGGCTTCGACCACGCTGCGCTCCTTTATCACTCGGAGGGCGAATACGTCGACTGGCTGGCGCGGTTCATCTCCGAGGGTTTGGAGCGGGCACAGCCGGTGCTGGTCGCAGTACCAAGAGACAGGCTGGCGTCGTTGCGTACTGCGTTGGGTGACGCGGCGGCGGACGTCACGATGGCTGACATCATGGAATTTGGCCGTAACCCCGGCCGGATCCTGGCTGTCCAACTCGCCTTCGTCCAACGCCACCCTGGCCAGCACATTCGCATCGTCGCCGAGCCCCTTTGGGCGGGCCGCACTGCGTTCGAACATTCCGCGTGTATGCAACATGAGGCACTGGCCAACATCGCGTTTGCGGGCTTGGATGTGACGGGTCTGTGTCCGTACGACGCATCCTGCCTGGGTGAGAGCGCCCTGGCCGATGTCCGCCGCACGCATCCGCAGATCTGGCGGGGAGGATCGCGCAATCACAGCCCCGAGTACGCCCTCGATGCCGCGCTCGACCAGTGCAATCAACCGCTGGCGACGAACCCGGCCGCAGTGACGTTTACCGTCGGCGAGCCAGCCGACCTGGCCGGCGCCCGCAAGTGCGGTGACCGCTATGGCCGGTTGCTCGGCATGTCCGCCGATCGAATCGCTGACCTCCTGTTGGTGGCCAGCGAGCTGGCGACCAACAGTCTCGACCATGCCGGCGGCGCATGCCGACTGGCGTTCTGGTACGAGGCCGGCCACGTGGTCTGCGAGGCGCGCGACATGGGCCAGTGGACCGATCCGCTCGCGGGCCGCCGGCCACCCGCGGCGAAGGGATTAGGCCCGTACGGGCTCTTCGTGGTCAACGCGATCGCGGATTTGTTGCGCACCCACACGACTTCGGCCGGCACCACTATTCATGCTTACCTGCGGCTTGACGACTCAGACGAAGACGGAGCCGTCTAACCTGAGCGCGATGGCAAACAAATCAAAACCGTTCCTCGCTGGGATTGCCGCCGTTGCGGCCATTGCGTTGGCGGCCTGCGGGTGTGCGTCGTCTGACACCGTCCAGCCACTGAAGCGGATGTCAGGCCCGGATTTCGCCGCCGCGCTGCGCGGGCGGATCAGCGCCGACGCGATGATGGCGCACTTGACGAAGCTGCAGGACATCGCCAAGGCCAACGGCAACACCCGGGCGGTCGGTACTCCCGGGTACGACGCCAGCGTCGACTACGTGGTTGGCAAGCTGCAGGACAAGGGTTTTCACGTGCAGACCGTACAGTTCGAAGCACGGGTATTTCACTCCGACCCGGGGCCGGTGACTGTCGGCGACAAAACGGTCGAAGCGCGGGCCTTGGAATTCAGCCTCGCCACCCCACCCATCGGGGTGACCGGCCCGCTGGTTACTGCCCCCGATGAAAGCCCGGTCTGCAATGCCTCCGACTACGGCAGCCTGCCGGTCAACGGCGCGGTGGTGCTGGTGGACCGCGGCACCTGCCCGTTTGCCCAGAAGGAGGCCGCCGCCGTACAGCGCGGCGCCGTGGCGATGATCATCGCCGACAATGTCGTCGAGGAGCACATGGGCGGCACGCTGGGCGAGAAGACCGACGTCAAGATCCCGGTGGTCAGCGTGACCAAGCCCGATGGCGCCGCACTGCGCCTTACCTCGGGGCCCGCGACGGTAAAGCTCTCCGCGGATACCAAAACCATCCACGCCCGCAACGTCATCGCCCAGACCAAGACCGGCTTGACCAGCGACGTGGTGATGGCCGGCGCGCACCTCGACAGCGTTCCCGAGGGGCCGGGCATCAACGACAACGGGTCCGGGGTGGCCGCGATCCTGGAGACCGCGCTGCAGTTGGGCAGCTCACCGGCGATCCACAATGCGGTGCGCTTCGGTTTCTGGGGCGCAGAAGAACTCGGGCTGATCGGGTCGCGGAAGTACATGGAGTCATTAGATGTCAACGCGCTCAAGGACATTGCGCTGTATTTGAACTTCGACATGCTCGGGTCGCCGAATCCTGGCTACTTCACCTACGACGGGGACCAGTCGTTGCCGCTCGACAAGCGGGGTAATCCGGTGGTGCCTGAGGGCTCGGCCGGGATCGAGCGTTCGCTGAGCGCCTACTTGAACTCGGCCGGAAAGACCCCACAGGATACCTCGTTCGACGGCCGGTCCGACTACGACGGGTTCACTTTGGCGGGTATCCCGTCGGGCGGGTTGTTCTCCGGCGCTGAGGTCAAGAAGTCCGCGGAGGAGGCGAAGCTCTGGGGCGGGGCTGCGGACCAGCCGTTCGACCCCAACTACCACAAGAGCACCGACACCTTGGACCATATCGACCGCACCGCGCTCGGCATCAACGGCGGCGGTGTGGCCTATGCGACCGGTCTGTACGCGCAAGATTTATCCGGCCGTAACGGAGTTCCGATTCGCGAAGACCGCACCCGCCACGAGCTGGCCAAGTAATCGGCTTGCCCACCGCCTACAGACCCGGCAAGCAGATGGGAGCTCCGCAGCACGGGGGCGGACCATGAGGCGGTGGGGTATCACCATCCCAAACAAACTGGCCGACATTACCCATCCCGCCGACCGGGACCCAGTACCACGTGTGGCAGATATTCGTGTCCCAATGGACGTCGTCCGCCGGCAAGGGTTGTCCTGGACACCATTGGTGGGGTTGCGAGAAATTGTCCCCGGGCTGGGCCTGAGCAGTATCTGCGGCGAGCCCCAAACCGGCCACCGCGACGCCGCCCGAAAGTAGTGCTGCGGCAATGACCCGCTTCGGCGATTGGGCTATGTTCATGGACATCAAGTTAGGCAGCGGCGCTGAATGGATCCTTAATGGATAGCCCGGCAGCTTTGTCAGCTAGTCGCCTGTGCGCTCGAACTTGTCTTCGAAATCACCTCCAGCGCAAGCGCTTTCAGTCGTTACATTCTGCCCGTTCCCGGTCAGCACCGGAATCGGTTCCTGCAGCGGGTCAGGCAGCGGGTATTCCGCGGTGAGTTTGATATGCGCCGTGCCACCGAGATTGCACGGCACCGTGCCCTCGTCGTCACGGGTCCACTTTCCACCGCTGAAGACCAGTGGCACAACACCGTCGGGCGCGTGGAATAAGCTCATGCACCGATCGCCGGCGCGAAGACACTCGGTACGGACAGTGAGATCGTCTTGTCCTGGCGCAGCATTGCCATTCGCGTAGGTGATCGTTTCGTGGTAGCGGCCGTGTAGCGCTGCGGCGGGGGACGCCGCGCGCGGCGGTAAGGCGGCCGGGTCGGGAATTTTGACGACGTCGGGATCACCAGTGCGGGTGAAGGTTACGCGTCGTTTTCCGCTGCTGCAGCTGTTGGTGGTGGACCTGGTGGTTTCGCCTGACAGAGTGCCGTCCGGCTGTGGTTGCAGGGTGAACAACACCCAGACTTCGGCCGGAGCGTTATTACACGGCGTTGAGCCAAGGCCCACGGCAACCCAATTGCCGCCCACCTCATCGAACACCAAATTCGACACCAGCACGATTCCGCTACCACCCAGGTATGACGCCGTCGCCACACAGCCGCCCGCGCCGCACGTCGAGCGCACGCCCCAGGTCGCAGTCATCGCCGGCGCACCGGCGATCGGTTTGCCTTCGAGATCGGTGCCCGGGCCATAGTCCGCCCGGTAGGTGCCGGTGAAGGAGTGGGCATTGGCTGTCGTGGTGGCCGACGGCGAGCTGTCAGCCGAGCTTGCCACACCCGCCTGACCGCGGTGTCCGAAGAGCTTCACGCCCGCGAAGACACCACCAGCGACGATCAGCGACGCGATGACCACAAGCGCCGCAAGCCGAGCCCTCGAACGCGAAGTCCGCTGCATGACAGTCCCGATCGCGGCGGCTGCTTGGTTTGGCTGCGTTGGTGGTTGTTCCGGCAATGGGGTGTGGAAGTGAACGGACCGCGGGCTGAGATGGTGCTGCAATGCTGTGGCGAATTCTCGACAGCTGGCGAACCGGTCGGCAGGCGCTTTGGCCATCGCCCTGGCTAGCACCGGATCCAGCCCAGCCAACTCCGGGCGGCGTTGCTCGAGCGATGGCGTGGGGGCCATGCAATGTTTGGTGATGACCACCGCGGGATTGGAATCGACATAGGGCGGCGCGCCGGTCAATAGGTGAAATGCGGTGCAGGCCAGGGCGTACTGGTCGGCACGCCCGTCGAGCGACTCACCCTTCAATTGCTCGGGCGCCGCGTAGGACACCGTGCCCACCGCCATGTTCGTCCCGGTCAGCCCCGATATGTCGTCGACGCGACGAGCGATTCCGAAGTCGGCCAAAAAGATTCGTTGCGATTGCGTGTCGAGCAAGATATTGGCCGGTTTGACATCGCGGTGCAGCAGCCCCCGCTGATGCGCATAATCCAACGCCGAGCCGACCCCAGTGATGATCGCCAGCGCATCAGCGAGGGGCATTCCGCTTGAGTAGTGCTCGCGCACAAGCCGACTCGCATCGGTACCGGCCACGTAATCCATTGAAATCCAGAACTGCTCTTCGTATTCACCGCGGTCATGGATGCCCAAGATGTTGGGGTGTGACAAGCTGGCTGCCAAATCGGCCTCACGCAGAAACCGCTCCCGATATTGGGTGTCGGCGGTCAACTCCGCCGACAGCACCTTCAGTGCATCCTGGCGCGGTAACCGCGGATGGGCCGCTAAATACACCGTGCCCATCGCGCCGGCGCCCAGCATCCGCAGGATCGTGAATCCCGCAAACAGTTCGCCTACCGACACCGGCATGGGCCAAATCCTAGGCCTGCTGTTTCAGCGGCATGATCAATTCAAACCGATGGTGGCCAGCTATGCTGCTGATATTTAGCTGGCTTACTGGTTTAGGCGCAGGAACGTCATGATCGGCGAGGGGTCGGGGGCGCGACGCGCCTTTGCGGGTGCCGTTGCCACGGCGGTGGGATGCTGACTGTGGCTTCGCTAAGCACCGGGAATGACGACGCGACGGACGGCGACGGGGTCCAATTCGGTGTCTTGGGTCCGTTGCAGATGAGCGTCGGGGGCGCGTTGGTGCCGCTGGGTACGCCGAAGCAACGTGCGGTGCTGGCGGTGCTGGTTGTCAACGCCAATCGACCGATCGACATCGACACGCTGATCGGCGCCGCCTGGGATCAGCGGCCACCAGCTGGAGCGAGAGCCACCCTGCATGCCTACATCTCCAATTTGCGTCGCCTGATGAGCACCGCGGGCATCGATCGGGACTTACTGGCCAACGCAGCGCCGGGGTACCGACTGGCTATTGATCACAGGCAGTCCGACCTCGGGCGTTTTCGCACCGAAAAAGACGCCGGAGTGCACGCCGCGGCCGCCGCGCAATTTGAGCTGGCCAGCCGGCACATGTCGGCCGCGCTGGCGCAGTGGCGCGGCCCGGTCCTGGAGGACCTGCGCGACTTCCAGTTTGTTGAAACCCTCGCCGCGGCACTCGATGAGGAAAAGGTCCTCGCCCACACCACTCATGTCGAGGCCGAAATCGCCTGTGGCCGACCAGAAGCCGTGATCATGGAACTGGAGACCCTGATTGCCAGGCATCTCTACCGCGAGCCGCTGTGGGCGCAGCTGATCACCGCCTATTATCTGGCAGATCGCCAATCAGATGCGCTCGACGCGTATTTGCGGCTGAAAACCAGACTGGCCGAAGACCTGGGCATTGACCCGGGCCCCAAGTTGCGTCAGCTACATGGGCAAGTCCTGCGCCAGGAACCCGTGGATGTGCGGAAGGCTGCCCAGGCTCATGCAGAAGACACCATAGTGTCTTCTGTCGCCCTCAAAGGCGACCCAATCACGATCCGCCGGCCCGTCGCGGCGGCGTTGTGCAGCGCCGACGGGCAACGATATGCATTGGCCGGCACGGCCACCCGGATCGGGCGTAGCCCCGGTAACGACATCGTGCTGTCCGACGTTAAAGTCAGCCGCCATCACGCTGTCATTACCGACAACGGCACGACACTGGTGATCACGGATCTGGGATCAGCCAATGGGGTCCTCGTGCTGGGGCGGCGAATCGATCCCAGTGCCGAACTGTGCGAGGGTGATCGCATTCGGATCGGCGATCAAGAATTCACGCTTGAAATTCATCACCGGCCGTCGCCCTAAGCCCGCCGGAAGGCGCATTAAGGATCCAGTAAGCCCTGTGTCGCACAGTGTTGTGCACATTGCGTAAAGCACTGACGAGAAGGGGTTTAGTTATGAAGCGCGAAATCATGGTCACGGCTGGTGCGGCGGCGATCCTTGCGGTGGGGTTGGCGGGCTGTTCTGGTAGTAAGTCGGTCAGCACACCCAATGGTGGGGTGGCTGCGGCGG
>DASZKQ010000164.1:0-14135 GCA_035552835.1 Mycobacterium sp.
TCATGAACGATCGAGCGAAGCCGAGCACGTCGACTTCCTTCATCGCTACCTGGTGGTGCGATCTGTGGTTGACGAGGATGACCGAGGACGCCGTGATTGCGCCTGCCGCGAGCAGCACGGCGACAGCCATCGCCATAGGCAGGGCCCACTGTCGCGACGGTTTCCACCACTGACGCGGTAACCTCAACCGCCGCAACGGTAACCGCGACCACAGCGACGTTTTCGGTATCCGCTCGACGAGGAGCGGCTCTTCGCCGGGCTGAATTCGGCGGCGCGGGCTCATTTTTCACCCTTGGGCGGTTTGGGTTTCGTGACGACGGTCAGGTCGTCCACCAGCCAACGCCCGCCTGCGCCCTTGACGAACGAAACCCGAACGGTGGCAGTGATGAGGCGTTCCTCATTGCCTCCGCCGCGGTGACCCTGCAGAAACAGCAGCATCGTCGCCCGATCCGGCGTCGCGGACAGTATCGCGCTGTTGGTCACCCAATATTCGTTGACGAGGGGGTGGCCCTTTTGCACTGACTCCTGCTGTGGGACCAACTTCGCCCGGTATTTTTCGGTCGTCAGTGATTGCGCCCTGGCGAAATCCTCGTGTAGCGATTTCGGATCGTAGGTCAGCATCTCGGCGACGATCTTCGGTCCCTGCGCCTGGATCGCAGCGCGTGTCTGGTCGGACTGCCGCTCCTGCAGGTAGACCACCGTGAAGCTCAAGGCGGCACCGCCGACGCACAGCAGCGCCGCGGTCGACACGACGATTGCGATGAGCCCGCGGATATTGCAGGGCCGCTGATCCGGCTCGACGAGGCGCACCTCGGTGCGAAGCAGCAAATCCGCGAAGGTCCTCCGGCGCGCATCCCACAGCGGCCACAGCCAGCCCACGAATACCGAGATGGTGTCCAGCAGGTGGGCGAGGTCTCTCAACAACAGCCGGCCCAGTCCCGCGGAGGTCCCATCGGGGCGAACGACCACGATGCCCATGAGGGCACGACCCAGGCTCCAACCGCGGTTCGCCGGCCACACCACCCGGTTAATCAAGGTCAGCAGAATTACGGTCGCTAAGAGGTAAACGCATAGCCACCACCACGTGCTGTGCAGCGGCACCGCCAACCAGACCAACAACATCGTCGCTACCACGGCAACGCCAGGCAGCACATCAACGACGAACGCGACGGCGCGGATGTGCCAGCGTGCCAGGTTATTCGGCGCTGCCGCTTCGAATTCCGGCGTGGTCTCGGTCCGCTCGACCACCGCCGTCACTTCGCCACCTGGTCAATGTTGGCAATCCGGTATTGGCCTTCAGCGGGTGCCATCTTCACCCGTAATCGGTAGCCGACTTCTCGGTCTTGCGTCTGACTGTTGGACACTTTGACGCGGAATGCCACCAGCACATCGACCGAGCCGTCGTCGTAGTTGCGTTCTGCCCCAGCACGCATATCGGACACTTGGGCGTGAACGTTGGCAACCTGATAGGCCTGGACGAACAGGCTGCTGTACAGCACCGCTTGGCTACGGAAACTTCCGGTGCTGCAGTCGATGATCTTCTGCGCGCCAGCGGTCATCGCATTGACATCCGGCGCCTGGGTTGCCACGACACAATCCTTTGCGGCCTGCACGGCCGCCACGTCGTGGCGCGCGATGGCCTGGCTTTCCTGGTTGGCGCGCAGCGCGAAATAGCCCCCGGTACCGACACCGCCTGCTACCACGAGAAGCGCCGCGGTGACGCCGATCAACCACCCGCGGCCCAGGCGCGAAGGGTTCACCTCAACAATGGGGGGGTTTCCCCCTTCGGATTCATCCTCGGCGTCCGTCTCGGTGTCTAAGTCGACTTCAGCCTCGGATTCATCCTCGGCTTCCGTCTCCACGAGACCCTCGGCGGTTGTTTCGGTGCTGGTCTGCTCGGCTTCGTGGGGTTCTGACGACGAGTCGTCGGTATCGGCGGGGTTCAGCCGGCTGGCGCCAGCATCTCCTTCCATCCGTCGTCTCCTGTTTGGCTCGAGTTATTGACGGAGTATTTCAATCCGTCGGGGCCGGTCACCTGACCGCTCTGCGGACTATAGACCGCGGTGGGCGGACCCCCGCCCGGAGTGTAGATGCACGGGTTGGGCTGCTGCCCGTTGCACTGGACGCTACCCGAACCCGGCCGCTGCAGCGGATCGCTGATCGGCGGCGGCGTCAACCCTCCCGGCGGCAGCCGATTGGCCGGCAGCGGGTTCAGACCGTTGTTGATCGACGGGGCCGGGATCACGTGGCCGGGATCTACCGGCTGGTCACAGCGAGCGCCGGGCGCCGGGCAGTTCCGGATCTGGTTCGGGTCGCCGTACCACGGGTTGGTGCCCAGCGGCACGTAGGGTTTGCCGCTGCGGCAGTCCTTCGGCGTCGCCGCTCGTTTACCCGGGACGTCCATGCATGGAATGTTGCGCGCTCCGCGCACCGCGTTGTAAGGGGCGTCCTGCGGGATTTTGCAGTACGCTCCTTCCGGCAGGGGCGCCAAGCTGGTGTCCGCCGGCGACCGCCACTCCGCTGCCGAAGGCCACCCCGTCATACATCCCGGCGGGTAGTTGATCGCCTGTCCGAGGTCCAGCGCAGCCATGTGGTCTTTCTCGAACGGCGCGGAAATCGCCTGGATGATCGAACCAAGCTGCGGCACGAGCACCAGCACCTCCTCGACGCCGGGGTTGTAGCGCTTGAGCATCTCGATCACGACCGCGAGATTGGCCAGCGTCTGCGGCAGCGACTCCCGGACGTCGCTGAACACCGCGTTGAGATCATCGGCGGTCGGCGCCGCCTTCGACAGCACGTCTTTCAGGTTCTGGTCCTTTTCTGCGGCCTGCGCACCCAGGATGTTCAGGTTGTGCGCCCAGCGCTCGATCGCGCTACGGGAATCGGCCTGGCTGTCCAGGATCGGCGCGGAGTTCTGGATGATGTCGTCGACGTCACGGATGTTGGTTTTGAAGTCGCCGGCGATCGCCTGGGTGGAGTCGACCAGCCGTTGCAGCGCCGGACCCAACCCGCCGACCGCTTGCGCCGTCTCGTCGAGCAACTGACTGATCTTCTCCTTGGGCAGCACCTCCAGCCCACGGTTGGCGGTGTCCAGCGCCGGGCCGATCTCGCTGGGCACCGTGCCCTTGGTGATGGTCTGCCCGGGCGAAAGGAACTTGCCAGGATTGCCAACCGACACCAGGTCCAGATACTGCTCACCGACCGCGGACACCGAATGCACGTTCGCCGACACATCGACCGGGATCTTGTACTGGCTAGCGATGCTCATCGTCGCCTGCGCGCCGTGCTCGGTCGGCTCGACGTCGGTGACCTTACCGATGGTGACACCGCGATAGGTCACGTTGGACGTCGGATACAGACCACCCGACGCCGGCAGGTCGGCCTTCAGCTGGTACTGGCCGATACCCACCAAGCTCGGAAGGCGCAGGTAATACCAGCCCAGCACCACCAGCGCGATCACGGTGATGATGCTGAACAGGATCAGCTGGCGTTTGATGTAACGGGTCAGCATGTCGCCCTCTCCACCAGTGGTCCGCCGGGGGCATCGTTGGGGTTCGGCGTGTAGCGGACGTCGGGAATCATCGTTTCGGGATCGCGGCCATACGACTGCTCTAGCGCCCGCAACGCGCCGGACAACCCGGTACCGGTGAGGAACGCGTTATCGACGGTCGACAACGTCGTGTCGAGGTTGAGCGCGGCGTTCATGAAGTCGCCTCGAATCAGCTTCGGAGCAGTGTCGATGTCGAACGGTACGGTGCCGAGTATCTTCAGCACGCCGAGCAGATAAGGCGCGGCGCGGACCAGTTGCTTTAACGGGCACTGCAGTAGCTGCAGGTCCTGATGGAGCGGGCCCCGCGTTTCGGACAGGTATTGGTTGGCGGCCTGGCTGAGGCGGCCCAGCGCATCTGTGGCGTTGATCAAATGCTGTTGATAGTCCTTATTCGCAAAATACTTGATCAGCGGCGGGAATTCGGTCAACACCCGGTCCAGGACGTCCGACCGGTTGGCCACATAGGCCAGCAGCCGGTTGGTGGAGTCGATGGCGTGGGTGATGTCGTCGCGTTGTTGGTTGAGCTCGGCGGTAAAGGTGTCCAGCTTGCCGAGAAACGCGCGGATCTGCGGCCCGCGACCGCTGAAGATGTTGTTGACCTCGTTCTGAATCACCTCGAGGTTCGGGATGCCTCCGCCGCGCAAAATCATCGCGAGACTGGCCAACGTTTGCTCGATGGTCGGATACGCCGAGGAGTTCTGCAGCGGGATGGTGTCTCCGTTCTTCAGCCGTTGCGGAGACGGGTCGCGCGGCGCGGCCAACTCAACATGCTGAGAACCCAGCAGGGTGGTCTGCCCGATCTTGGCGGTGGCGTTCTTGGGCAGCTTGACGCTCTTGTCCACGCCCAGTGTCAGGGTGGCCACCCAGTTCTTCAGCTCGATTTTGCGGATGGAGCCGACGAACACGTCGGCCACCATGACCTTGCTGTTGCCGTCGATCGACAGGGTGTCGGGCACCTGCACGTAGACGGTGTAGGAGCCGGCTCCGGTGCCCGGGCCGCCGGGGATCTGCACATTCGAGATACCGCGCCACCCACATGAGCTCAGCATCAGCGCCGCGACTATTAGAGCCAACCCCTGCCAGGCCCGGTGGCGGATCAGGCGCATCGCGCTCGCCGCGCGCCTCACTGGCTGTCGGTTCGGCTTGCTCCTCGCGCTCATCGCGCTCGTCGCGCGCCTCACTGGCCCGGTCCTGTCGATCCGGCTGCCTCAGCGGGCAGCAGCGGTCCAGCGGGTGCCGGGCCGGGCGCCGGCGTCGGTGCGACCGGACCGGGGACCACGTCCGGCCCGGGCGGCGGTGGTGGTATCGGCGCCGGGTGGTTCGGCTGGCCGATGTACGGCAGTGGGCCGGGCTCCTCGTTGTATGCGTTCGGCGGCCCCGGCGGGGTTTGCAGGTTCGATTGGACCGGCGCAATGTCCGGTCCGCCCATGAGTTCGGCAAGCGAGTCGGGGGTCAGCAAACCCGCCGTGATCGGACCCACCTTCGTCCCTTGCATGCCCGGCGCGGTGATCCAGCCATGCTGGGTGTTGCGGTGCGACAACGGTGTGTCGGGCACCCAGATCCCGGGAACGGTGGTGTCCTTGTAGCCGGGCGGCGGCTGCAGCCGCGGCTCAGAATACGCGATCTCCTTGGGTAACGTCGCGGCGGTGGTGAACGGGTTCAACCCGAACGGTAGGTAGTTGAACTTGATCGCGTCGAGAATCGGCGCCAGGTACTGCGCACACAGTTCGGCGGATTCTTGATAGCCCAGCCGACTGGCGGCCTGAATCGAGCTGCAGATCACCTCCATCGGGTTCGAGAAGGTGAGGCCGAGAATATTCACCGGCTGGCCGACGATCGCGCCGATCGCCGGATGGTAAATCTGATTGGCATTCGACAGCGCCGTCGGCGCTACGTGCAGGACGGTTTCCAAACCGTTCAGTGGGTCGGGTTGGAGCAGCGTGTTGGTCGCGGTGGCAAGGTTGTTGACGTCGTGCGTCAGCACCTCACGGTTCTTGGCGAGGAACGGGCGAAGTGTGGTGACCAAACCGTCGAACTGCTGTATGGCGTTGGCCAGGTCCCGGTCCGAGCCGGTCAAGCTGTTGGTGAACTGGACCAGGTTTTTATTGAGCGCCACGAACTTCTGGTCGTCGGCGTGCAGTGCGTTGACGAACAGCGCCAGGCTGCGCACCACGGCGAAGAAGTCGCCGCGGCCTTTGTTGAGGGCGGTCAACGACCGCGAAAGGGCGTCTAGCGTGGTGTTGATCTGATTCCCCTTGCCAGCCAGCCCATTGGCGTAGGCCTCGATGACCTCACCGAACGGTCCCTTGGGTTGCTCCTTGGTGGGGCCGAGTTTGGAGATGATGTTGTTAACGGTGTTGCGGAGCTGATCCCACTCGGTGGGCACTTGGGTGCGTTCGACCGGGATCACGGCGTTATCGGCCAGCACCGGGCCGCCCCTATAGGGCGGATCTAACTGGATGAACCGCGACGCCACCAGGGTGGGGTTGAGGATCGACGCCGAGGCGATGGCCGGCACCTTGTACTTGTTGGCGTAGTGGAAGGTCACCTTCATCTTGTCGCCGGCCGGCTCGATCTTGTCGATCGCGCCCACGGGCACACCCATGATCCGGACGTCGTCCCCCGAATACAGCGCATTGGCCTCCGGGAAGTATGCAACCACGGTGTTATTGGTCAACTTCTTGTAGAGCTGAATCCCCACGAACACCGCGACCAGGGCGAGCACCACCACCAGCGAGCCGATAATCACCGATGCTCGGGAGAGCTTCGGCAGCCGCAGGTTTCGGATATCAAAGACGGTGCTCACCCTTGGTTACCTCCCAAGCTGCCTCCCCCGCCGCCTGGCTGGCTGTTTCCTCCTTGGCCCGGCGGGATGAACGGAGCCGGAAGCTGGTTTCCAGGCCCCGGCGGCGCCGGCGGTCCAGGCGGCAGCCCCGGCGCGAACGTCGACGGCGGCGGAACCGGACCGGCGGGTGCCAGCGGCTCGGTGCGCGCCCCAGGCGGTCCCGGCGCGATCGGCACCGGTGTGCCCGGAACGTCTGGCGGCGCAATGCCGGGCCGTCCGGCGATCGGGATCCCTGGCGTCGGGGGCAGGCCGTTGGGGTTCGGCGGCGATGAGAGGACATCGGGCAATGGGGGGTATGGCCCGTTAGGTCCGAAGGGACCTTGGCCCTGGTTGATGCCCGCACAGGGCATCGGGTTCCACGGCCGTGGCAGCAGGTCCGGCGTCGGTCCGTAGGAACAGGGCGAACCCGGCGCCACCGCGGGGCCCGGATGATCCGGGGTGCCCTCCAGCACCGGTGGCGCCGGCGGCGGCGCACCGTTGGGGAACCGGGTGCCGTTGGGGTCGGGGAACCGGAACGCCGGCAGCCCCGCGCTGCGCCAGAACTCCTCGGGATCGAGGCCGCGCTTCTTGAACGCCGCATCCACCCACGGCTGGATGATCCAGTACGGCGTCAGCAACCAGTTGGCCAGCGACACCTTGAAGTATGGTCCCGACGAGACAGTTTCGTTGAAGGCGGCGATGCTTTTGCCGAGCATGGTGACCGCCTGAGCCAGGTCGTCCTTGCGCGCCACCAGCAGGTCGCTGACGGTGCGCAGCTGCTCCAACACATGATTCAGGTTGGGGTTGTCGTTGATGAGGTTTTGCACCTGGGCCGAGAAAGCGGAGACGTTACCTAGCAGCGCGCCGATGGCCCGACTGCGCTCGTTGAACGCGGCCAGCAGGGTGTTCGAGTTGACGAACAGGCGGTCGATCTGTTCGCTGCGGTCACCCAGCACACTGGCCACCTGGTTGGCCTGCGCGAGCAAGTGCGTGATTTGCTCGTCGCGCTTGCCGATGGTGTCGGAGAACTTGGCCACCCCTTCGAGGGCCGCACTCAGGTGCGGGTAGGTCTGATCGATGGTCTGCGACAACACATTCAGCGACCGTTTGACGGTGTCGATGTCCCAGCCGCCGGCGGCCTTGGTGACGTCGAAGAACGCGTCGTAAATCTGATACGGCGTGGTGCTTTGCCCGAGCGGCAACGTGCCATTGGGCCGCAACGTCTGGGTGCCCCGCGGCTCGATCTCGAGCACCTTCTTACCCAGGATCGTGTCGGTCTTGATCGCCAGCCGGCTCTCGGTGCCGATGGTGTTGCTGCCGGTCGAAAACTTCATCACGACGTGGTCGCCGTCGATCTTGATGGCCTCGACTTGACCGACGCTGAGGCCCGCAATACGCACCTTGTCGCCCGCGGTCATTCCACCGGCGTCGGTGAACTGCCCGTAGTAGGTCGGGCTGGCGAACAACATCGGGACACTGGTGAAGGTTTGGCCCACGCCGACGACCAGCAGCAGCACCACCAGGCCCATGAGCCCGATCCGAAGCCGGTTGGCGGGTTCCAGCGTTCTCATTGCGGCGTGCACCTACCCGTCGGCTGCTGCCAGATCCTGACCGTGCGGACCGGACCGCCGGGCTGTAGCCCGTCGGTCTTCAGCGTGAGGTCGCACAAGTAGAAGTTGACCCAGTCTCCGTAGCTGCCGACGGCGCGGCCCACCGTGTTGACCCCGGTCGGCAGCCGGTGGAGTAGATCGTCGTACTGGTCACGCCGATCGACGATCGCTTGCTGGATCGGATCCAGGTAGTTCAGCGTGTCGTGCACCAGGGCCCGGTTGTCGGCCAGCAGGTCGGCCACCGTTCCGGCCGCGTTGCTGATGTTCGCGGTGTCGGCGGCCAGGGACTCGGCGTGGTTGTTCAGTCCGGTGATCAGTTTCTCGAAATTGTCGACGGTCTGGTCGAACTGCGCGCGATGCCTGACCGTGGTGTCCAGCACGATGTTGAGATTCTTGACCACCTCGCCGATCGCCTGGTCCCGCTCGGCGATGTGCGCGGTCAATTGCGCGGTCTGGTCGAGGATGTCGTTGATGGTGCCGCCTTGGCCCTGGAAGACGGTGATGATGGCCGAGGCGATGTTGTTGACCTTCTCCGGGTCCAGCGCGCGAAACAGTGGCTTGAAACCGCCGATCAGCGCGTCGAGATCCAAGGCCGGCTGAGTGTGCGACAGCGGGATGAATCCGCCGGATGGCAGGACCCGGTCCGCGCCCTCGCCGTCGCCGCGCTTGAGCTCGACGTAGCGGTCACCGATCAGGTTGAGATAGCGGATCTGTGCTGTCGTGGACTGGTACAACGGCACCGAGCGGTCGACGTCGAAGTCCACCCGCACCCGATGACCGTTATCGACCAGCTTGATGTTTTTGACTTTGCCGATCTCCACCCCGGAGGCGCGGACGAACTGGCCGTTCCGTAACCCGCTGGCATTGCTGAACTCCGCGGCGTAGCTATAGGTCCGGTCGAAGCGCATCTGACCGAACACCACGACGATGAGCGCGGTGAAGAGCAGCAGCACCATCCCGATGATGCTGAGCTTGACCACAGTACCGGTGATTTTCATGGGTTGATCGTGTTGTCCCCCACTTGGCGGCCCCAGACGTACTCGATTGCGTACGGTGAGCCGACGTCGACGTGGTTGTACGGCGCTTCGCTGACGCCGGTGTCCAGCACCAGATACGGCGCCGGCCACAGATCACGGGTGATTTTCTGCCAGCAACCCGGTGCACCGCCCGGCCCGCCGTGAGCGTTTATCCGCGGCAGATTCTCCGGGTAGATATAGGGATTCGGCGACCCGCCAACCAGTCCGGCTATCGCTGCGAGTCCCAGTGAGGGCGCTGTTGCGGCCGCCATGATGCCTATACCTGGGAGAGACGCCAGGAGTCCCAACCCGCCAAGCAGTGCGACGTTGGTTCGCAGCTCGTAGCCGCCAAAGCCACCGGTAAACGCGGCGACCTTCGGTTCGGCCTCGCTGACGTTGCGGATGCCGCAGAAAAGCTCCGGGCTGTAGGTGTTCAGCAGCTTGGCGCTCGGCACCAGATCGGCGGCGCCACGTGCCAGGTACGGCCCGCCCCGGTTGAAGATGTCGGCGCCGGTATTGCCGAAGCCGGTCGCCGCCAACAACGCCTGATCCAGTTCGTTTTCCTGCTGATGCAGCGTGCGTACCGTGGTGACCGCGTTGTTGAGGAAGTCGAACAGGTCTGGTGACGCGTCGGCGTAGGTGTCGCCAAGCGTCGCCAACTGTTGAATGTCGTGGCGGATCGTGGGCATCCGCGGATTCACATCGTCGAGGATGGCGTTGCCGTTCACGATCGACTGGCCGAACTTGTCGCCCAACCCATTCAACGCGTCTGCGGCCGCGCTCAGCGTCAGGTTCACCTTGACCGGGTCGACTTTCTCGGAGATCGACGTGATCGTCTGGAACAACGTGTTGATCTCCGTCGTCACGTGTGTCGCGTCGATCACGGTGTGCGGCGTGATCCGTTGCGGCGTCGGGTTTTCCGGCGAAGTAAACGACACATACTTATTGCCGAACAGTGTGGTCGCGACAATTTTGGCGTCCACATTGGCCGGGATCAGCTTGATGTATCTCGGATCAACGTCCAGGGTGAGCTGGGCCGCCGGCCTGCCCTCGTTTTCCACCTCGGAAATGTTTGCCACCCGGCCGATCTGCACTCCGTTGTAGGTGACTTTCGAGCCGGGATCCATCACCAGGCCCGCGCGATCAGACAGCATCGTCAGTTTGGTCTTCGCTGTGAAGTCCCCGCGGTACTGCAGGAACACCAACCACAGCACCAGCGCAGCGATCAGAAGAACCACCACACCGGCAACCCTGTACGGCTGGAACGTCGGTTTGTTTTCTTTTCCTCGCGGCATTGTCATGGCGGCTACACCGTGAAGTTGAAGTTCGGGTTGACGCCGTAGAGCGCCATTTCGGCCAACAGGACAACGACATTCACCGAGACCAGCGATAAACGCATCGACCTGCCGACGGCCTCACCGACACCGACCGGGCCGCCGCTGGCGTTGTAGCCGTAGTAGCAGTGGGTCAGCATCACGACGCCCGCCATGATAATCACCTCCACGAACGACCAGAACACGTCGTTGGGCCGCAGGAAGGTCCGGAAATAGTGCTCGTAGGTGCCGGAAGCCTGTCCGTACACCACCGTCGTGATGATTTGCGGCGACAGGAACGACATGATCAATCCCAACGAGTAGAGCGGGATAATCACCACCAGCCCGGCCAGCGCCCGGGTCGAGACCAGGTAGGCCATCGACTTGACGCCCATCACTTCCAATGCGTCGATCTCCTCGCTGATTCGCATGGCGCCCAATTCGGCGGTAGCGCCGGCGCCCACCGTGGCCGCCAGCACGACACCGGAAACGACGGGGGCAACCAGACGCACGTTGATCAGTGCGGCGACAAATCCGAGCAGCGTCTGGAGTCCGACGTGGCCCAGTGACGAGAGACCCTGAATGGCAACCAGCGAGCCGGACGACAGCGTCACGAACGCGATGATCACCGCGGTGCCGCCGACGACGGCCATGGCGCCGGTACCCATACCGACCTCGGCGATCAGCCGCACGATTTCCTTGCGGTAACGGGTCAGCGCCCATCCCATGTCGCGACCGCCGAGGACCGCGAACCAGCCCAGCTTTCCGGCTTCGTCAAGGGGTCGGGTCGCGGCGCCGCCGTAGCGACGAAGGTTCTCGGCTGCCCGCGGGAAGCGGCCGCGCAATACTTGGACCGCCGTCATCCCAGGGCCCCCGTTCCGAACTTGACACCGATGGTGGTCAGCACAACGTTGACCGCGTACAGCGCCACCACGCACAGCACCACGGTCTCGTTGACGGCGGTGCCCAGACCCTTCGAACCGCCGCGCACGGTCAGCCCCCGGTAACAGCCGACCAGGCCCGCGATGAGTCCGAAGGTCAACGCCTTGACCGTCGCGATGACCACTTCGGGCAGTCCGGTGAGCTGGGTCAGCGTGGCGAGGTAGGCACCGCCGGACACGTTTTGGAGGTAGACGCCGAAAAGGAAGCCGCCGACCAGTCCCACCATGCTCACCAGGCCGTTGAGCAGCATCGCGACCAGGGCGCAGGCCAGAACCCGCGGCACCACCAGTCGGTGGATGGGGTCGATGCCAAGCACCTCCATCGCGTCGATCTCTTCACGGATGGTGCGCGCACCCAGGTCGGCGCAGATGGCCGTGGCCGCCGCGCCGGCAACGACCAGGACAGTCACAATCGGGCCGATCTGGGTGACAACAGCGATGCCCGCGCCCGCCCCCGAGATGTCGGCGGCGCCGACCTGGATCAGCAGGATGTTGAACGTGAAGATGAAAAGCACCGTCACCGGCACCGAGACCGCCATGGTCGGCAGAATTGCGACCCTGATGATGAACCAGCACTGCAGGATGAACTCGCGCCACTGAAACGGCGGCCGGAACAACGCTTTTCCGGTGAGCACGCACATCCGGAAGAAGCCACCGACAAGGACCAGCGGCGGACCTAGCCGGTCGCGGACGGCATCGGTGATTCGTGGCTGCGTCGTCGTCACCGGAGTCCCCTCACGGGGCAACCGCGCGCCTCGGGGCGTCGTGGCTGATCGTGTCGCACGCCTCCTCCTTGCCCCGTCCCTAGGTGTGTGACCACCGTCTCCCTACTCGCAGGTAGTAAGGCAGACCACAGGACTGTACCCGATGGCGTCGTGGGCGTGCATAGCATCGGCACTATTTGCCTTTCGTCAATTTGACCTGCGGGTTTTTCGTTATGTCAGCTTCACCCATCCCTCGTTGGATCCGTTGACGCGTAAGCGCTTTGAGGGGTACCGGGAGCACCGTAGCGTGCCCGCAATTCGGTCTTCAACACCTTTCCTGCGGGGTTGCGCGGCAGCGCGTCGACGATCTCCAGGCGCTTGGGGTGCTTGTAGTGCGCCAGTCGCTCGTTGAGGAACTCATCGAGATCCTCAAGGCTTAAATTTTTTGGCGGGTCGCCCGCGACGACGGCCGCAACCGCGATCGGCACCTCGCCCCACTTCTGGTGTGGCCGACCGATGACAGCGACTTCGACGATCCCGGGATGGCTGGCCAGGACGTTCTCGACCTCCGCGCAGTAGATGTTCTCCCCACCGGAGATGATCATGTCCTTCTTGCGGTCCACCACCCAGACGTAACCGTCCTCGTCCATCCGAACCAGGTCGCCGGAGTGAAACCAGCCACCGGCAAATGCCTCAGCTGTCGCCTCCGGGTTGTTCCAATAGCCGCTCATCAATGTGGGTGCACGATAGACGATTTCACCGACCTCGCCGACAGGCACATCGTTCATGTTCTCGTCGACCACGCGGGCAGCCACGGTCGGGATCACCTTGCCCACCGAGCCGCGCTTCCTGATCGCGTCTTCGCCGAGCAGCATGCAGGTGACCGGCGACATCTCCGTTTGACCGAACGCGGCCAAAATCTGCGTCCCCGGGAAGGTTTCCGACATTTGTCGCAGCAACGTGTCGGATGCCGGTGCGGCGCCCCACGACATCACCCGCAATTTCACGTCGCGCGGATTTGCCTGCTGCGCATTGCATACCGCCTGCCATTGCGCGGGCACCAGGAAGATCCCGGTGACCTTCTCTGCTTCCAGCACGTCGAGCAAGTGCCCGGGATCGAACGCGCCCAGCGGATGGATCACGGTCGGGATCCCGAGCAACATTCCGGTCAATAGGTTGCCGACTCCGGCGATGTGGAAAAACGGGACACCGATGAAACCGACGTCATTGACATCGACACCATGGGTATAAAGGCCGGTCATCGTCTGCCCGGTCAGGTTGGTGTGGGTCAACACGGCGCCCTTCGGGCGCCCGGTGGTGCCCGAGGTGTACATGATCAACGCCGGTGAGTCGTTGGGGATGTCCATCGGTTCGGCCGGATCGCCGGGCTCGTTCACCAAGTCCTCGTAGCCCAGCAGCCCCTCGTCGGCGGTGTCTCCGGCGACCACGACAGTGTTCAGCACTGAGGTGATGCTGCGGACGCCGTTGCCCACCGGGGCCAGGACGGATTCGGTGATCATTAGCCGCGCCTCGCAGTCGTCGACCAGGAAGGCGATCTCGGCTGGTGTCAGCCGGAAGTTGATCGGAACGGCGATGGCGCCGATCATGTTGGCCGCCAGCACCGACTCGACGACCTCGATCCGGTTCAGCATCAGGACCATCACCCGGTCGCCAGAACCGACCCCTCGGCGGCTCAGGGCGCCGGCCAGCGCAGCCACGCGGCGGCGCAGTTCGGACCAGGTGACGGTGTGGCCCAGGAATCGCAACGCGGTCGCGCCCGGCTGCATCAATGCATGCCGTTCGAGTTGATTAACCCAGTTCTGTCGTCGTGACAGATAGGGCTGCTCGGTAGCTGTGCCGTCCAGGGCCTTGACGGCCCCTTGGCCGGTCAACTGCGCGGCCAACTGGTCGATTCCTCTCTCGTCGCTAACTCTTACTCGAGTTGATATTTGATAAAATCTGGTGTTGTCTGGATCACACTATGATCTTGGCGGCGCGAAGACAACCCCGGCGACTTCCTTGAGTGCACCCGTCTCCGCGCGGCTTTCCGCGCAACGGCAGACGCGGCTTCCGCTGCGGCGAGCGCAGCTGTCCGACGAGGTGGCGGGCCACCTGCGGGCAGCGATCATGTCCGGCGCGCTGCGGCCGGGGACGTTCATCCGGCTCGACGAGACCGC
>DASZKQ010000165.1:0-3708 GCA_035552835.1 Mycobacterium sp.
CTCGAGGTGGCCGAAATTGGATTTCACCGCACCCAGGGCGCAGCCACTCTCGCCGCGCCCGTACTGATCGGCCAACGCCTCGAACTCGATCGGATCACCCAAAGCGGTGCCGGTGCCGTGCGCCTCGATGAAATTCACCGAACCCGCGGTCACGTCGGCGCTGCGCAAGGCGCGCGAGATGACGTCAGACTGGGCGATGGTGTTGGGCGCGGTCAGGCCGTTGGACCGGCCGTCCTGGTTGACCGCGGAACCGCGGACGACGGCTAGTACCCGGTCCCGATCGCGGACGGCGTCGGTGAGCCGCTTGAGCACCACCACTCCACAACCTTCGCCGCGGACGAACCCGTCGGCGTGCACGTCGAAGGAGTGGCACCGGCCCCGCGGGGATAGCATGCCCCACTTGGCCATCGCGATCTGAGTTTCCGGGCGCAGGATGAGGCTGACCCCGCCGGCCAGAGCCAGGTCGCTCTCCCGCAATCGCAAACTCTGGCAGGCCAGATGAATCGTCACCAGCGACGACGAACAGGCGGAATCGATAGCCACCGCCGGACCGCGCAACCCCAGCAGGTACGCGATGCGCCCGACGGCGACGGCGTGGGCGTTGCCCGTCGCGGAGTAGGCATCGATGGTGTCCGGGTTGGCCGCCGAAATCGTTTGATACTCGCCGTAATACACACCCATCATCACGGCGGCGCGCACACCGGACAGCTCATCTGTCGCGATCCCGGCGTGCTCGAGCGCTTCGTAGGCCACCTCCAGCATCAGCCGTTGCTGGGGGTCCATGGCTTCGGCTTCGCGGGGGGAGATACCGAAGTAGTCCGCGTCGAAGCCGGCCACGTCGGACAGGAAGCCGCCCCACTTCGACGACATCCTGCCGGGCGCGAACTGGTCCGGGTCGTAGTATTCGTCGGCATTCCAACGGTCGGCTGGGATTTCGCTGATCCCGTCCCGGCCGTTGGCCAGGAAGTTCCAGTAACCCTCCGGGCCCACCGCACCGCCGGGGAAACGGCAGCCGATTCCCACGACCGCGACGGGTTCGGCGGCGGCGATCCGCGAAGCCTTATCGAACTGCTGCGTCAGCGCGTCTCGCTTGTCGGCGGGCATCGCCGAAACTCTGTCGAAGATCGTTCCCATCAGAAAATACCGCTCTCACTGCCCGCCGAAGCCGACTCCACCTGATCGAACAACTCATCCAACACCCCGCCCGGCGAGTCCAGCTCAAGATCGGCGGTCTCGTCAAGCGCCACTTCTCGGGGCGCCAGCAGGCCCGCCACATACGTCGCCAGTGACGAGATGGTCGGTTGGTTGAACAGCATATTCGCAGATAGGTCGATGCCCACTAGTTTCTGCGTCTCTCGCAGGACTGTCATCGCCATCATCGAGTCCAACCCCAGCTCGGGGAATGGCTGATCGGTGTTGATCGCTGATGCCGACATTCGCAGTTCGCGGGCCAAAATGGTCCGCAGCCTGGCCTCGAGTTCGCTGAGCCTGTCCTCGGCCGACAGCTGCGACCAGTCCGGAACGGAGACTTGCGCCCGGTCCCCGTCCGCAGCGACCGGCCGTTGGTCGACGTTCGAGACGTCGAACGCTTTGTCGAACTCGGACACCACATTTTCGAAGTAGTTGAGTTCGCGGAACTCGGGGGTTGTGGCGAAGGCGCGATCAAGGCGCAGTCGTCCGACACCTACTCGAGCCAGCGCGCCGCCCACCAGCGACTCCAGCGCCTCGATGCCCTCGTCGGGAGTGATCGGATCGAGAACGCTGTAGGTCAGTGCATGGCTCATCCCGACGTCGGACCACTGGCCCCAGTTGATCGCGGTCGCGGGCAGGCCCGATGCACGTCGCCACGTCATTAAAGCGTCGAGCCAGGCGTTGGCTGTCGCATACGCCAGTTGACCCGGCAGGCCCAGCAGCGTGGCCATGGAAGAGAAGCCAACCCACCAGTCAAGCTCGCGGGTGGCTGTCGCGGCGTGCAGCCGCAATGCGCCGCCCACCTTCGGCGCCCACACCCGTTGCATGCCCTCGGAGGTAAGCGCAGTCACCAGACCGGCACCAGTCACGCCGGCCGCATGCACGACCCCGCGCAGTGGGCGTCCAGTCTCTTCGGCAGCCGCCACCAGCTGTTCTGCTATTCCCGGCAAAGCGATATCACCTGACACGAAGACGATTTCGGTGTCGTTTGCCAGGTCAGCAAGGGCCTTCTGCTGAACATCGGAAGGTTCGCTTCGGCCGTTGAGCACAATCCGCCCCGCACCGCGCTCGACAAGCCAACGCGTGACAACCGTGCCCAGCCCGCCCAGGCCCCCCGTGACGATGTATGAACCATCGGCGCGGATAACCGCATCCCGGCGGTCGGCATCGAGCGTCGCACGCGCGAGCCGTTCCACATATCGGCCGTCCTCGCGCCACGCGATCACGTCATCGCCAGCAGGCGACCCGAGTTCGGTGATCAACGCCCCGACTACGTTCTCCGGATCGTCCGCTTTACCCAGGTCGACAAGAGTCGTGCCGAGATCTGGCTCGCCGGCCAGGACGCGCGCCGCTTCGCCGGGGAACCGCCAGTTACGAATGAGGCCCTTAAGAGCACCGATCGCCGGATCGCCAGGCTCAGCATCGTGAACCGAAAGGCCGCCACGGGTTACCAGCCACAGCCGCGGCGGAGTCCCGTCGACGACGGTGTGCGCCGCAGCCGAGATCGCCCCGATCAGTTCCTGAGCGCGCCGGAGCGCACCGTCAAAGTCGGTGCCGTCAAACGACGGCGGTGGAAGGAACACGATCACGCCTGCTGGCGGAAGGTTTTCATCAGCCGCGGTTTTGGCGAAGGCCTCCACCACTGCCGACTCGTCCGACAACGCGCCGCTGACCACTCGTCGGGTCGGCGAGCTCAACCGGGCGGCGACGTCCGCCACCAGCGCCGCTGTCTCGGAATCGGAGTCGGCCAACAGCAGCCAGCTGCCGCTGGCCACGTGGTCGCTAGCCGAGCCGGGTTGCGGCGTCGAACTTTGCACCCAGACGGCGTCGAAGATCTTCTGCTCCAACGGCAGCCGCATCGCTTCGACCGGTCGCAGCTCGATGCCGGTGAGCTCCGCGGTCACCGTCCCAGCGTCGTCGGTGAGAACGATTCGGCCCCGGTAGTCGCCGGGCGCTTGCTCAACCAGATCGGCATGACACCGGGCGCGGCGCCGACTCGGACCGAACACCCGGATCGTCGCGACCGACACCGGCAGATACGACGTGGAACCGTCCGACGCGTCAGTCGGGATGGCGGCAGCCAGTTGCCGCAGCGCCGCGTCGAGCAACACCGGGTGGATGCAGTAGTCGGGATGGTCAGCAGCCTCGTCGGGCAGCTCGATGTCGTTGCCCGACTCGGTATCGCGGTGCTCGGCAGGCGCATCCTGGTCGGTCACGTCGATGTCGGCTACTGCATACCGGGACCACTTGCCGTCTGCCGAACTGGCGTGAATCTCAACGCGATTCCCGTCGGCGCTGGAAGCAAACTGTGTCGTGACCCGCGTTTGGCTATCGAGGACAAGCGTTTGCTCGATCTCGAGTCGGGTGACCTGTACCGCGTCGACGGGCAGGCCAAGGGCCTGGCGGCCCGCGGCCAACGCCATCTCGGCAAAGCCTGCCGTCGACATGATGGCCTGGCCATGCACCTTGTGGTCGGCCAGCCACGGCATCGTTTCGGTTCCGATGTCGGCCTGCCAC
>DASZKQ010000166.1:0-4028 GCA_035552835.1 Mycobacterium sp.
GAACAGCGCGGCGGCGATACCTAACACGATGCTGGCGACGAGGTTGGCGACCGCGCTACGGACCTGACGCTCCTCACCGAGCCGCTGCGTTTCCAACATCCAGGTGGAGAACGTGGTGTAGGAGCCGATGAACGCGGTGTCAGCGAGCAACGCGGCGTGCCGGCTCAACGCCAGGCCGCCGAGCAGGCCGAGCAGTACGGCGCCGCTGACGTTTACCGTCAGCGTTCCGAACGGAAACGACCGCGCCGCCCGTCGGGCCACCGTGCCGTCCACCAGAAACCGCAGCACCGCCCCGACGCCGCCGACGACCAACACGCCAACCCAGACCAGCATCAGCGCACCGGTACCCGGCGCACCACCGCGGTCGCCAGATACACCGCCAGTAACCCCAGCATGATGCTGGCGAACGTATAACCGGCGGCCAGGCCGTAGCAGTGGTGTTCGACCATCTTCAGCGTCTCGACTTGCATGGTCGAAAAAGTCGTCAGCCCGCCGCACAGCCCGGTGCCAAGCAAGGGCCTGCGGTAGCTCGACAACGGCAGCCGCTCCAGCAACCGCGTCGTGAAGTAGCCCACCAGGAAGGCGCCGACGATGTTGGCGGTGAACGTCGGCCAGGGCCAGCGCGTCGGGTCGGCGACCATCAGGCTGCTCAGGCCGGTGCGCGCCAAGGTGCCCAGCGCGCCACCGGCGAACACGGCGGCCAACTCGCGGTAGTCGTGTTGTGCCACTGGGTCGATTCCCTTCGCTCGCCGGTGCGCTACGCAGCGTATGGCGGTACTCCAACTGACGCAGCCCGGGGGGAGTCGCTTGCAGGCAGAATTGCGGTCATGGTGGACAACCCACGTGCCGGTCAGCTGGCGCAGCCTGAAGACCTTGTCGATCTGCCCCATCTCGTTACGTCGTATTACTCGATCGAACCCGATCCTGACGACGTCGCTCAGCAAGTGGTGTTCGGCACGTCAGGGCACCGCGGCTCGGCGCTCAACGGCGCTTTCAACGAGGCCCATATTCTGGCGATCACCCAGGCCATCATCGAGTACCGCGCGGCGCAGGGCACCACTGGGCCGCTGTTCATCGGCCGTGACACACATGGCCTCTCGGAGCCGGCCTGGGTGTCGGCGCTGGAGGTGCTGGCCGCCAGTGAGGTGGTGGCCGTCGTCGACAGTCGGGACCGGTACACGCCGACTCCGGCGGTCAGTCACGCCATCTTGACCTACAACCGCGGCCGCACCGAAGCGCTGGCCGACGGGATCGTCGTGACGCCGTCGCACAACCCGCCATATGACGGAGGCTTCAAATACAACCCGCCAAACGGCGGCCCGGCCGAAACCGACGCGACCAACGCAATCGCCAAGCGTGCCAACGAGATTCTCCGAAATGGCGAGGTGGTGAAGCGGGTGTCGCTGGCCCGCGCGCTGCAGAGCGCCCAGCGCCACGACTACATGGACGCATACGTAGACGACCTGCCGAATGTGGTCGATGTCGACATCATCCGCAAGGCCGAAGTCCGGATCGGCGCCGACCCGCTCGGCGGGGCCAGCGTCGACTATTGGGGTGCGATCGCCGAGCGCCACCGGCTGGATCTGACGGTGGTGAATCCACTGGTCGACGCGACGTGGCGATTCATGACGCTCGACCACGACGGCAAGATCCGGATGGACTGCAGCTCACCGGACGCGATGGCAGGGCTCATTCGAACCCTAATCGGCAACCCCGACCGCTATCAGATCGCCACCGGCAACGACGCCGATTCCGACCGGCACGGCATCGTGACTCCCGACGCCGGGCTGCTGAACCCGAATCACTATCTGGCGGTAGCCATTGACTACCTCTACACGCACCGGCCGTCGTGGCCGGACGGCATCGCGGTCGGCAAGACCGCGGTTAGTTCGTCGATCATCGACCGGGTAGTCGCCGGCATCGGCCGCAAGCTGGTCGAGGTGCCGGTCGGGTTCAAATGGTTCGTCGACGGCCTGATCGGCGGAACCATCGGTTTCGGCGGCGAAGAGTCGGCGGGGGCGTCGTTCCTGCGGCGCGACGGATCGGTGTGGACTACCGACAAGGACGGCATCATTCTCGCGTTGCTGGCCGCCGAAATCCTGGCCGTCACCGAAGCCACGCCGTCGCAGCGCTATCAGGAACTGACCGCGGAATACGGCGCCCCGACCTATGCACGGATCGACGCGCCCGCCAACCGCGAGCAGAAGGCCCGGCTGGCGAAGCTGTCAGCAGACCAAGTCAGCGCCACCGAATTAGCCGGAGAGCAGATCACCGCAAAGCTGACCACCGCGCCGGGCAACGACGCCCCGCTGGGCGGGTTGAAAGTGACCACGGCCAATGCCTGGTTCGCGGCTCGGCCGTCCGGCACCGAAGATGTGTACAAGATCTACGCCGAGTCGTTCCGCGGCCCGGAGCATTTAGCCGAGGTCCAGCATGCGGCCCAGGAGGTTGTGGATAAAGTCATCGGGTGACCCTCGCCACTCGACGCGCTCGCTTCGGCGATTGGAGTCGCAAATCGACGAGGCTGCCGCGGGAAGCCTGGGTGCTGATCGCGGCGAATGCGGTGGCCGCGCTTGGCTACGGTGTGGTGTCGCCGGTGTTGCCGGCCTTTGCCCGCACGTTCGGGGTCAGCCTCGGCGCGGTGACGTTCTCGATCACGATTTTTTCGGTTATGCGGCTCTTCTCCGCACCGCCCACCGGGTTGCTGGTGCAGCGGCTGGGCGAGCGGCAGGTCTACGTGGCCGGGCTGCTGATCGTGTCGGTGTCCACTGGTGTATGCGCATTCTCCCAAGACTATTGGCAGCTACTGGTATTCCGCGCGATCGGCGGCATCGGGTCGACGATGTTTTTCATCTCCGCGCTGGGGCTGATGATCCGGATCAGCCCGGCCGACGCGCGCGGACGGATCGCCGGGCTGTTCGTCAGCTCGTTTCTGATCGGCTCGGTCGCCGGCCCGCTAGTGGGGAGTCTCACCGCAGGTTTAGGGCTCAAAGCACCGTTTGTCATCTACGGAGTGGCGGTGTTGATCACGGCGATCGTGGTGTCCTACAGCTTGCGCCGGTCGACGCTGGGTGCACCCGCCGAGCACACCGAGCCGGCAGTGACGGTGCGCGCCGCGCTTCGACACCGCGCGTACCGCTCGGCGTTGGTCTCGAACTTCGCCACCGGCTGGGCGGTGTTCGGATTGCGAATGGCTATCGTGCCGCTCTTCGTCTCGGACGTATTGGGCCGCGGGCCACGGATGACGGGCTTGGTTCTGGGGATGTTCGCGATCGGCAACCTCGTCGTGGTGTGGCCCAGTGGCTACCTGTCGGACCGGATCGGCCGGCGCACCCTTGTGATCGGCGGGCTCTTCGCCTCCGGCGTGGCGACCATCTGGTTGGGCGCATCGTCGTCGGTGCCTGTCTTCCTCGTTGCCGCGTGCGTGGCAGGCGCGGCCTCGGGCGTGTTCACCTCACCGCAGCAGGCCGCGATCGCCGACATCCTGGGCAGCACGGCACGTACGGGCACCGCGGTATCGACCTTTCAGATGATGGTTGATCTGGGCGCCATCGTCGGCTCGTTGTCGGTGGCGCAAATCGCTGAGCACCTGAGCTACGGATGGGGATTTACGCTCAGCGGAATCGTGTTGCTGGCAGCCGGGGTGGGCTGGATCTTTGCACCGGAGACGCGAGTAGCGGGGCACACGCCGCCGCCCGGTGAATGGGAGACCGGGACCGCGTCGGAGCTGGCCTGAGCAGCGTCGACAGCAGTGCGCGGCCATCCGCGCCACCATGGAAAAAGACAGCGACGCTCGGGAGGTTCGTGATGGTTGAACCGCGATCGGCGATTGTGGTGGGCGCCGGCATCGTGGGGTTGTCGACGGCATGGTTTCTGCAGCAGCGCGGCGTCTCGGTGACGGTGGTCGACCGCACCGGAGTCGCGGCGGGCGCGTCCTGGGGTAACGCCGGATGGATCGCTCCGGCGCTAAGCGTCCCGCTCAATGACCCCCGAACGTTACGATACGCTCTGCGGTCAGTACCGAATCG
>DASZKQ010000167.1:0-8742 GCA_035552835.1 Mycobacterium sp.
CTCATCGGGCCGTGCTCCCTTCCACCGAGCTAATCGGGAAACCGTAACCCAGGGCGGATTTATCTGGTCGGATGTCGCCGTTCTCGGCGACGTCAGCACACCCGAAACGGGTCGAGGTCGGCTTGCTTGACCGTCAATCCATGACCGGGTGCTGTCCGGTCCGGACGCAGCAAGCCGCCCGGCTCGGGTCGCAATACTCCCTCGAAAGCCAGGCCTTCGAGTCGCACGTGGTCGTGGAAGTACTCGAGATGCCGCAAGTGCCACAAGGCCGTTCCGACGTGGGCGCTGATCTGCGGGGCGCAGTGCAAGGAGAGATCCATGCTGCGTGCGTCACAAAGCGCGCCGACCTTGAGCACGCCGGTGATTCCGAGGCAGCGGGTGACGTCGGCCTGCACGCAGTCGACGGCACCGGCGTCGAGCATCCGCTGAAAATACGGCAGGTCGTAGCCGTACTCTCCAGCAGCAATGTCCATGCCAGCGGGTCCCTGCTCGCACAGCTGGTGTAAGCCTTCCAGATCGTCCGACGTCACCGGCTCTTCAAACCAGCGGACGTCGTGCTCAGCGAACCGTAAGGCCCACAGGCTTGCATGTTTACGGGTGTAGGCGCCGTTGGCGTCGACGAACAGCTCGGTCTCAGTGCCGATCGCCGAGCGCGCTGCGGAGACTCGTGCGTCGTCCGCTGCGACGTCGCGACCCACTTTCATCTTGACGCGGGGGATGCCGGCCTCGACCCACCCGCTCAGCTGCGACCGCAGAGCGTCGTCGTCGTATGAAGTGAACCCGCCGCTGCCATAGATTGGCGTCGCGTCGTGGACGGCACCGAGTGCAACAACGAGCGGCTCATCTAACAGCCGCGATCGTAAGTCCCACAACGCAATATCGACCGCAGCGATTGCTTCGGCCACCACGCCCGGTCGGCCCAGGTTGCGGATCGCATGCAGCATTTCCGCCCACCGCGCCGGCGGCTGCAAAGCATCACCGCCGGTGACGACGCCGGCAAGCATCGACTGCACTACGGTGGCAACGGCTGTGCCCGAATAGGTGTAGCCGACCCCGACTTGGCCGCCGGCACGAGCAGTCACCAAGACCAGGGTGGTCGAATCCCAAGTAAAAGTGCCATCCGACTCCGGGGCGTCGGTGGGAACCGTGTAAGCCGAGACTTCGACGGAGTCGATCGGCACGCCCGAATGCACAGTCATATTTGGTGGGCTACCCGCAAGTGAAACCGGGTATGCCCGCGAGGTGGTGCAGTGTCTAGGCGGAACGGTTGGCGAGCAGTTTCCACCGCACGTGCTGCGGCAGTACGCCGTGCTCGCGGACGGGGAGCGGGGAATCCTGGTTGGCCCCCGAGGCGACTTTTGCTGGATGTGTTTGCCGCACTGGGACAGCCCTGCGGTGTTCACTGCACTGCTAGGTGGTGGCGGCATCTACGCGGTGTCTCCAGACGAACCGCGATTCGTCTGGGGCGGGTACTACGAGGGACGGTCGTTGATCTGGCGGTCCCGGTGGGTAACCAACGGCGCGATTGTGGAAAGCCGCGAGGCACTGGTCTTCCCGGGGAACCTGCACACCGCGGTGGTGCTGCGGCGCGTCCGTGCACTGAATCATCCGGCCCGGATGCGGATCACGCTCGACATCCGTTCCGGCTACGGAACCGAGCCGATGAGCGACTTGTCGTTGAACGACGGCGTGTGGACCGGGCGGTCCGGCAAGCTGCGCTTTCGCTGGACCGGAGCGGGGCAGGCGCGACGGTGTGACGACGGGCGGCTGGAGGCGCTCCTGGACATCGCACCGGGCAGCCACCACGATTTGGTCCTGGAATTGTCCGACCGCGAACTGAGCGCGCAGACAGTGCGTCCCGACGAGAGCTGGCGAAGCACCGCACATGCCTGGAACCAGGCCGTGCCGGAATTTACTGGCACCTTGGCGGACGTGGATGTCCGAGCGTCTTACGCGGTGCTTCGCGGCCTGACCACCAGCACCGGCGGGATGGTGGCCGCTGCGACCATGTCGCTGCCGGAACGCGCGCAGCAAGGCCGTAACTACGACTACCGCTATTGCTGGATCCGGGATCAGTGTTATGCGGGGCAGGCCGTTGCTGTCGCCGGTGGTCACCCGCTGCTCGATGACGCCGTGCGCTATGTCAGTGAGCGCATCCTTGCCGACGGCCCCGCGCTCAAGCCCGCCTACTCGGCTGCGGGCGAGGCGGTGCCAGAAGAGCACGATTTGCACCTGCCGGGTTACCCGGGCGGGGCTGTCGCCAAGGTGGGCAACTGGGTGACCGACCAATTCCAGCTCGACGCATACGGCGAAGCACTACTGCTCTTTGCGGCCGCCGCCCGCCTCGAACGGATGGACTGGAACCACTGGCAGGCGGTCCAGACCGCCGTGGACGCGATCAAAAAACGATGGCGCGAGCCGGACGCCGGAATTTGGGAATTAGACAAAGACCGCTGGGCGCATTCTCGGCTGATGAGCGCGGCCGGGTTGCGGGCCATTAGCGCGGTGGCGCCACGACGGCAGGGCGGCGAATGGCAGCGTCTGGCCGATCTGCTGGTTACTGATACCGACAGCGACTGCTTACATACATCCGGCAGATGGCAACGGGCGCCTGATGATTCACGGGTCGATTCCGCGCTGTTGTTGCCATCGATCCGCGGCGCAATCCCGCCAAACGATCCACGTACCGTCGCCACTCTCGAGGCCGTCCGTGCCGACTTGAGCGAGGACGGATTCGTGTATCGGTTCCGACCGGACCAGCGTCCACTCGGCGAAGCTGAAGGCGCCTTCCTGCTCTGCGGTTTCGTGATGGCGCTTGCCGATCATCAGCAGGGCAACCAACTGGCCGCCGTCCGCTGGTTCGAGCGCAACCGCACCGCCTGCGGTCCGCCCGGCTTGTTCACCGAGGAGTACGACGTGATGCAGCGCCAACTGCGCGGCAACCTGCCGCAGGCCTTCGTGCACGCGCTGATGTTCGAGACAGCGCATCGGCTGACCGACCCGCGCGGTGCAGAAATCGGTTAGTCCTGTCTTAGGGCAGCGGCAATGACCTGGGCGATGTGCATCGGCTGGTGGTCGGCGGAGAGCTCGCGGATTTGGGTGCGGCAGCTGAACCCGTCGGCAAGGACCAGTGCATCGGGATCGGCCTTGCGCAGTGCTGGCATGAGTTTGTCTTCGGCGCAGGCCACCGAAACGTTGTAATGACCCTTCTCGAAGCCGAAGTTGCCTGCCAAACCACAACATCCGGCGTCGAGGACATCCGGCTCAACTCCGGCATCGACGAGCAGCTGCCGGTCGTGGCTGTAGCCCAGTATCGCGTGCTGGTGGCAATGCTGCTGGACCACCGCGTCGGCGTCGATGTGGGGCGGCTGCCAGTCGGGGGCCTTGTCCGCCAATACCTCCCCAAGCGTGTAGGTCTGCTTGGCCAACCGGTGCGCGTCCTCGTCGCCGAAGAGCAATTCAGGCAGATCTGATCGAAACACCGCAGCGCAGCTGGGTTCCAACATCACCACCGGTGTGCTTGTCCGCAGCGCCGGCCGTAGGGTCGTAAGTGTGCGGCGCAGAACCCGTTTGGCGGTCTTGAGTTGGCCGGTGGAGATCCAGGTCAGCCCGCAGCACACGGTTCGGCGCGGAACCTCGACAGCGAATCCCGCCGATTCCAGCACCGCCACAGCAGCTTTGCCGACCTCGGGGTCGAAGTTGTTGACGAAGGTGTCCGGCCAGAGCAGCACACGCCCGCGCGGCGCTGGGGTGGCCGCCGACCGGCGGTGGTGAAACCAGCTGGTGAACCGCTCGTCAGCGAAGTTTGGCATCTCGCGATTGGTGTCGATCCCGCCGACTTTCTTGACCAACGTCGATAGCCCGCGGGTATGTGTCACGGTGTTGAGCAGTCCAGGCATGGCCGCGGCCAGCCGCGCCCACAGCGGGATCCAGCCCATCGAGTAGTGCGCCATTGGCCGAAGCCGGTGCCGATAGTGATGGAACAAAAACTCCGCCTTGTAGGTCGCCATGTCGACGTCGACGGGGCAGTCACTGCGACAACCCTTGCAGGCCAAGCAGAGATCGAGCGCATCGTGGACCTCGGAGGAGCGCCACCCGTCCGTGATGACATCGCCTTGCACCATCTCGAACAGCAACCGTGCCCGCCCCCGGGTGGAGTGCTCTTCCTCGCCAGTGGCCCGGTAGCTGGGGCACATCACACCCGATTCGTGACCGCGGCACTTACCGACTCCGACGCAGCGCGCGGCCGCATGCGAGAAATGGTGGTCGTCATCGGGGTAGGCGAACATCGTGTCGGGTTCGGCGGGCCGGTAATCCGCGCCAAAGCGCAGGTTCTCGTCGAGTCGGTAAGGATGCACGACTTTGCCGGGGTTCATCCGGTTGTGCGGATCAAACAGGGCTTTGGTCTGTTCGAACGCTCCGACCATCCGCTCGCCGAACATGATCGGCAGCAGCTCGCCGCGGGATTGGCCATCGCCGTGCTCGCCGGACAGCGAGCCGCCGTATTCCACCACCAGCCGTGCTGAATCTTCCACGAAGGAACGGTAGTTGGCCACACCTTCGGCGTTCCGCAAGTCGAACGGGATACGGGTGTGAACACAGCCCTGGCCGAAATGGCCGTACAGCGAGGCACTTCCATAGTCGTAGCGGTCGAGCAACTTATGGAAATCGCGCAGGTAATCGCCCAGCCGGTCCGGCGGTACCGCGGCGTCTTCCCAGCCTTCGTGGGTCTCAGGTTCGTTGGGCGGATATGCGGTGGCACCCAGCCCGGCCTCGCGTGCGGCCCAGACTTCTTTCTTGCGGGTGGGGTCATCCAACACGACGACGCCATTGTGCGGGACTTTATGCAGCGCATCGATCATTGACTTGGCCTTGCGATCGGCGTCGTCCTGATCGTCACCGTCGAGCTGCACCATCAGCCAGGCATTGCCATCGGGCAATTGACGCAGGGCCTTTTCCGCGAGGCGCCGCGAATGCTCCAGTTCGACAAGGCGATGATCCAGACCCTCCAGCGCCGAGGGGTTGTGCTCGAGGACGGCCGGCACCGCGTCGGCGGCAGAGGCGATGTCGTCGAAGCCCAAGACCGCCAGCGCAGTGGCCGCCGGCCGTCGTACCAACTGCAGCTCCGCGTGCAACACGGTAACCAGCGTGCTCTCGGAGCCCACCAGCGCCTTGGCGACATGAAAGCCGCTCTCCGGCAACAACGAATCGAGGTTATAGCCCGACACCCGTCGGGGGATGCGCGGGTAGGTCGACCGGATATCGTCGGCATACTTTTCTACCAGAGCCTTTAGACCGCGGTAGATTTCGGCCCGCCGCCCACCTTCGTCGAGGATACGGGCGAACTTGTCGTCGTCGGTCGGACCGACCCACATGCGCAACCCGTCGTAGGTCACCACCTCAAGGCGGCGCACCGAGTCGACCATCTTGCCGTACGCCTGCGCGGTCGAACCGCACGAATTGTTGCCGATCATTCCGCCGATCGTGCAACTGACATGGGTAGAGGGTTTGGGTCCCACCATCCAGCCCGACGACTCCAGGTCGTCGTTGAACTCGTCGAGCTTGATGCCCGGCTCAACGACGGCGATACCCGCGTCGGTGTCGACGGAAGTGACGCGGGTGCAGTACTTGCTCCAGTCGATCACTACTCCCGCGTTACAGCACTGCCCGGCCAAACTGGTACCGCCGCCGCGAGACAACGCCGGCACGTCGTGCTGACGACACACAGCGATGGCCCGGACCGCGGCCTCGGGGCTGTGCGGCACGACCACGCCGATCGGCACCTGTCGGTAGTTGGAGGCGTCGGTGGAGTAGGCGGCCCGCGAACCGGGATCGAATCGCACCTCTCCGTCGACGCGTTCGCGCAGGTCGGCAGCTAGCGCCTCGAAGACCCTGGGCGATGGGCTCGGCCGTCGTGTAGTCATGCCAGCGCTCACCATCGTCAACTTTTCTTGTGCGGCAAGAACTCTTGCGCCTTGGTTTTGATACCGGTCTTGATGAACCCGGCCCGGTCCTCGTCACCGGCCAGCACGGCAGTGGTGGCCGCCTTGAACTGATCCCAGGTAGCGTGCGGTGGGATCGGGGGCATGTCGGGGTCGGTGTAGACGTCCAGGACGGTGGGACGGTCGGCTGACAAGGCGTCACGCCACACATCCGCGAGTTCGTCAGGGTCCTTGACCGATGACGCGTTGAGCCCAAGTCCGGCGGCAAACGATGCAAAGTCAACGTCGGGAAGGTTCTGCGATTCAGCGAATTTGGGCGCGCCGGCCATGGCGCGCATCTCCCAGGTGACTTGGTTGAGGTCGTTATTGTGCAGGATCGCCACAATCAGGCGCGGGTCGTCCCACTCCCGCCAATATCGCTTGACGGTGATCAGTTCGGCCATGCCGTTCATCTGCATCGCGCCGTCACCGCTGAATACGATGACCGGGCGTTGCGGCTGAGCGAATTTGGCTCCGATCCCATATGGGACACCCGGGCCCATGGTGGCCAGGGTGCCCGACAGCGAGCCGCGAATGTCACCGCGGAACCGCAAGTTGCGTGCATACCAGTTGGCTGACGAACCGGAATCGGCTGTGACGATGGCGTTGTCGGGTAGCTGTGGGGAGAGCTCGGAGAACAGCCGCAGCGGGTTGATGGGATCGGTGGCGACCATCGCCTCCTTGTCCATGGTTTCCCACCACCGGGCGACATTTTTCTCGATGCCTTCCCGCCACGACCTGTCCTCCTTGCTCCGCAGCAGCGGGATCAGGGCCCGCAACGCAGCCTTGGCATCGGCGACGAGGTTGATCTCGTAGGGGTAGCGCATTCCGATGAACCGACCGTCGATGTCGATCTGCACCGATCGACACTGCCCGAATTCCGGCATGAACTGCGTATAGGGGAAGCTGGATCCCACCGTCAGCAGGGTGTCGCAGTCACGCATCATCTCGTAGCTGGGCCGGGTGCCCAACAGCCCGATAGACCCAGTCACCCAAGGTAATTCATCGGACAGCACGTCCTTACCCAGCAGTGCCTTAGCTGCTCCGGCACCGAGCAGATCGGCGACCTCGATGAGTTCGTCGCGCGCCCCGCGCGCGCCGGTGCCCACCAGTATTGCCACCCGCTTGCCCTCGTTGAGCACGTCGGCCGCACGGGCGATGGCCGCGTCGTCGGGAGCGATCGCCGGCGCCTCGATGCCCAGGCTGGACGGCACCATCTTGAACGCGTGAGTCGGCGGCGAATACGGCAACTCCTGCACATCGGACGGAATGATCAACGCTGTCGGCACACGTTGTGTCAGCGCCACCCGGATAGCGCGATCGAGCACATTGGGCAATTGTTCTGGAACGGTGACCATTTGGACGTAGTCGCTGGCGACGTCTTTGTACAGGCTCATCAGGTCGACCTCTTGTTGGTACGACCCGCCCATGGCGCTGCGGCTGGTCTGCCCAACGATGGCCACCACCGGCACGTGGTCGAGCTTGGCGTCGTAAAGACCATTCAGCAGATGGATCGCGCCTGGTCCCGACGTCGCCATACACACGCCGACACGGCTACTGAACTTTGCGTATCCGACCGCTTCGAACGCGCTCATCTCCTCGTGCCGCGATTGAATGAACATCGGCTGGTTATCGGCTCGCCCAAAAGCGGCAAGGATTCCGTTGATGCCGTCGCCCGGATACCCAAAGACATGCTTTACATCCCATGCCCGCAACCGCTCGAGTAGGTAGTCGCTGACTTCTTGCTTGGACATGGATTTCCCTCCTGATCAATAATTTTTCTGCGTTGTTAAGTTCGCTGGTAGGTCTTCACCGGCGCCATCGGCGCCACTGTTGCGCGGCGACCCCCGTCGCAGCGGCAAGTGCCGCTGCGACCGCGCCGCCGAGAAGTCCGTGATGTTGAGAGGCCCATAGTTGAACGCTGCGATCGCTGGATCGGTCGCCGAAAATGCCTTGGGCCCCATAGTCGTCGCCGTTTTTGCCGTCGGCGGGTTTCCATAGATTGGCCGGCTGGTCGGGTGGGCGGTCCTTCTCAGTCTGCTGCGAGTCGAAGCCGGTGCAGGCGAGGTAGCGATCGAGCAGACCGGGAGCTATGGCGTTGGCGGCCAACGTGCCGAGCGTGCTGCCACCCACCCAATACTCGCGGCGGCGAGGATGATCCGCGGCATACAGCACCGCCCGCGCGGCGACCTCGGGCTGGTAGATCGGCGGAACTGGCTGGGCCTGTTTGGGCAACCGGGATAGCACCCAGGAAAACTGCGGAGTGTTCACCGCCGGCATCTGAACCATCGTGACGCGGACCTTGCTGCCCTCGTGGAGCAGCTCGCATCGCAGCGCCTCGTGAAACCCCTGAATCGCGTGCTTGGCGCCGCTGTAGGCACTTTGGAGCGGAATTCCCCGGTAGGCCAGCGCGGAGCCAACCTGTACCACGGTGCCGGCGTTTCGGGGCCTCATCCGCCGAACTGCTGCCATGGTGGCATAGACGTAGCCGAGATAGCTCACCTCGGTGACACGCCGGAACTCGGCGGGCGTGATTTCTGAGAACGGGGCAAACACCGACGTGAAGGCGACGTTCACCCACACGTCGATGGGTCCGAATGCACGCTCGGCTTCCTCCGCGGCCGCCTCGCACTGCTCGGGATCAGCCACATCGGTAGGTATCACGCAGGCCTTGCCGCCCGCGGCTTCGACATCGCGTGCAGCGCCGGCGAGCCCTTTCTCGCCGCGCGCCACCAAGCCGACGTATCCTCCGCGGGCCCCA